>CAYSIP010000022.1:0-20623 GCA_964431055.1 uncultured Corynebacterium sp.
TGGCGGCGCGGCAACCGGAACCGGCGGCGGTGATGGCCTGCTGGTAGTGGTCGTCCACGAGGTCACCGCAGGCGAACACGCCCGACAAGTTGGTGCGGGTGGTCGGTTCCTCGACCACGACGTAACCGTTTTCGTCGACCTCGACCTGGTCAACCAGGAAACCGGAGCGCGGGTCGTGGCCGATGGCGACGAACATCGCGGCGACGTTCAGGTCCGAGAGCTCACCGGTGACGGTGTCGCGCAGCTTGATGCCACCGACCTTGCCGTCGGCCTCGACGACGTGGTCGACGACCTTGTTGGTGGTGAACTCGATCTTGTCGTTCGCCCGGGCGCGCTCCAGCATGATGGCGGAGGCGCGGAAGGCTTCGCGGCGGTGGACGATGGTGACCTTGTCGGCGAACTTGGTGAGGAAGATGGCCTCCTCCATGGCGGAGTCGCCGCCGCCGACGACCGCGATCTCACGGCCCTTGAAGAAGAAACCGTCGCAGGTCGCACAGGTGGAGACGCCGCGGCCCATCAGCTTCTCCTCCCCCTCGACGCCCAGCAGGCGCAGGGCGGCGCCGGTGGCGAGGATGACGGTACGGGCCAGGTGCTCCTCGTCGCCGACCCAGATGCGCTTGACGTGACCGGTGAGGTCGACGCGGTCCACGAGCTCCATGCGCAGATCAGCGCCGAAACGCTCGGCCTGGGTGCGCATCTCCTCCATCAGGTCCGGGCCCATGATGCCCTTGCGGAAACCCGGGTAGTTCTCCACGTCCGTGGTGTTCATCAGCGAACCGCCGTACTCGTAACCCTCGAAGACGATGGGCTTGAGCTCGGCGCGGGCGGCGTAGAGGGCGGCGGTGTAACCGGCGGGGCCGGAACCGATGATGGCGACGTCGTGGATCGTGTCGTTCGCGGTCATTCAGTGTCTCCTGGTCGGTCGGGTGGCGTTCTGGAATCAGTCGGACGCAGCTGAATCCCACCGGTGGACACAGACGTCTCACCAGCGGTTATCCATTCTTCTTCAGGCTCACCGTCATTGTAATCGGTGCCCTGACGGCCGTGGCCGGCTGGGCTGCGGGCAAGGTGTGCTCATTGAGGTCCAACGATCCGGGGCCCGGAAAAATTCCGTCGGTTGCCCGTGCGCTCAGGCCGCCCCGGCGCGGACGTCGTCCCGCAGATCCTCCCGCAGGAACTCCCGCGCCCGGGCCCGGCGCGATTTGATGGTGCCGGGTCGCACGCCCTCCCGGTGGGCCACGTGGGCCACGGAGTAACCGGCGACGTCGATGAGCAGCAGGGCGGTCCGTTGGTCCGGACGCAGTTTGGCCATGGACTGGTGCAGCAGCAGGGCGAGGTCGAGGCCGCGGATGGGGTCGTGGGACAGGCGGGCGTTGAATTCGTGCGGGATGAGGCCATCGTCCAGGGTGGCCTGTTCGCGGTGGCTGCGGTGGTGGGCGAAATCCCAGCCGGAGTTCATGACCAGGCGGTGCAGCCAGGTGCTCAGCGCGGATTCGGCGCGGTAGGTGTGGAGTTTGCGGCTGGCCTTGAGCAAGGCCTCCTGCAGGATGTCGTGGGCGTCGTCCTCGTTCCTGGCGTAGCGTCGGGCGACCCACAACAGACGGGCGCGGTGGCGTTCGACGATGGTGGTGAAGGCGCGTCCGTCCCCTCCCACGTAGGCGGAGACGAGGTCACGGTCGGTCGGGCCGGCACTGGGGCCGGCGGCGGGCTGGTGCGTCCCGAAGTGAGACAGAGTCATTATTTCCCCCCGAAAATAGTGCTTCTGTCCCCCATTCCACCCCACGGCCGCGGGTGTGTCCCGGTACCCGTGCCCACTGCATTGGGCACCGCCTCCCCAGGGGAGGCGGCGCCCCACCGACGTCCCATCCGGTCGATCAGGCTCCGGCGGGCACGTCCTCGACCGGGCTCCGGGCGTCCTCGGCGTCGAGGCCGATGGGCGTCAGCTCGGCGATGGTGATCTCCTCGTCGTTCTCCGGCAACGCGGTGACCCACAGGAGCAGACCGTCGGCGAGCGGGGCGGTGTCCAGCTCGATGCTGTTGTGCCCGGAGCGGAGGCTGCCCTCAGCGAGTTCGGGGAGGTCCCGGGGATCGGTGACGGTGTCCGGGTCGGTGCCGGTGGGCAGGGCGTAGACCGTGAATTCGGCGCCCGTGGAGGGGGTCTGAACCAGCAGGTGCTGCAGCTCCGCCTCTTCGGTCAGTGCCACGGCCACCCCGACGCCGGGTTTTACGCCCAGGCCGTTCGGGTAGGCGTCTGAGGACCAGGCGGTCTCCTCGTCATCGTCGACCGTGAGGTCGATTTCCGTCGGGTTGTCGTCGTCGGCGTCCTGGCCCGGCGCCTGCCAGACCTGGGCTCCGGCGACGTCCCGGACCACGGGCAGCGGGCGGGGCGCGGTCTCGGCCTGGGAGCCCTGGATCGACTCGGGGTTGATCGGGGTCTCCTCGCTGCCACCGCCGATGACGCTGATCAGGTAGGTGGTCAGCGCCGCGACGAGGATGACCGTGCCGATGGCCAGCACGGCGATGGAGACGGTCGTCCTGGTCGAGTAACTCTTCGATCCGAAGCCGGCCTGGGCGGCCGGTGCCGGGGCGTCGTCATGGGCCACCACGAGCGGCTCGACGGACGCGGCCGGCGCGGCCGGCTCCGGCAGCTCAGCGATCTCCGGTCCGTCTTGCTCGCCTCGTTCACCGACGTCCCGGGACGGGGCCTGCTCCCCCAGCCCGCAGGCGCGCAGTTCGGCCGCCAGGTGGGCCAGCGTGCGGGCGCAGGCCTGGCCCTCGGCGGCGCCATCCCCCGCGGCGTCACGACGGGTGCGTTCAGCGATCTCCACCAGGCGGCGGGTGGTTTCATCATCGTCCTCGTCCGGGGTGGCCTCCCCGGCGACAGCGGCGCGGGTGAGCAGCGTCAACGCGGAGCTGATGGCCCCCAGATCCTTGTCCGTGGTGGCGCCCAGCAGGACGGCCGGGAAGGCCAGCACCGCGGTGCCCTCCGTGGAGATGCGGATGCGGGCACGGTTGTCCAGGCCCAGCGGGGTGCGGGCGGCGTGGGCGTCGGCGGCGGCGTCGGCCAGCGGTGCCAACGCCAGGGCGACGGCCTGCGGATCGAGCGGGGTCTCGGATTCTGCGACCGTCCGCAGGGAGGAACCGGCCACCCAGTCGGCCACGACGAGGCAACCGGAACGGTAGGCCAGCACCTCGATACCGGGCGCGATCGCCGGGTGTTCCAGAGCGGCGAGCTTGCGGGTGCGGCGCGAGACCTCGGCGGCGGCGCCCGCGGCGGCGGCCGGGGTGGCCGGCGCCAGCGGGGCGTTGCCGGTGGTGTCCACGAAGGTCAGGGCCACGGTGCGTCCGGTGGCCATCTCCCTGGCCTGCCAGAACCGGGCGCCGGGCACGGAACCGTGGTCGGCGAGCAGGCGGAAGCGGCCGTCGGAGACCGGGGCGCCCGGCACCAGGCGCGGGCCCCGGACCACACCGGCGGACATCGGCGGCGGCACCGGCGAGGAGTTGAAGGCGTCCATCACCAGGAACTGGGTGGAGACCTCCGTGAGATCCGGGTCCTCGATCTTGATCTCCCGGGAGGAGTCGGGGCGCACGAAACGCGACATGCCGGGGATGCGGTTGAGGGCACGGCCCAGGTTCTGGACCTCCGGCAGGCGGGAGAAGGACAGGACGATGCCGGTCGCGATCAGGAAGATCACGCCGACGATCGCCAGTCGCACCAGGTAACCGATGCTGCCCAGAGCCTCCAGCAGGCCGCCCACGACCAGTTGGAGGAGGAAGTCTGCGAACAGGGCCACGGCGATGCCCAGGAGGCTCGCTGAGACCGCCCAGAACGTCGTCTTCAGGATGGCGCGCATCCCCAGGGGGCCCAGCTTGCGGCGCAGCAGGAACGCGCCGATGACGGCGCCGGCGATGAAACCGAAGCCGTTGGCGGCGCCCAGCAGGATGACCACCCGCGACGGGGAGGCCGCCACCAGCGGGGCCAGCATGGACAGCACGATCTTCGTGGCGGTGATGCCGGCGATGATGAACGTCGGGGTCCAGGCCTCCTCCCGGGCGTAGAACACGCGCAGGTGCAGCAGGACCAGGGCGTACGGGATGAGCGTGAATGCGGAGAAGCTCAGCGTCAGGCCCAACAGGGTCGCCGACTCCTCGTCGAAGGCGCCGTAGGCGAACAGGGCGTTGCCGATCTGCGGACCGAAGGCGGTGAAGAAGACGATGATCGGGATCAGGCCGATGAACGTCAGTTTGGTTGCCAGCGTCAGGTCGCCGACCACCGCCTTGTCATCACCCGCGGCGGCGTTGCGGCTCAGGCGGGGCATGATGGCCGTCAACAGGGTCACGCCGATGATGCCGTAGGGAACCTGCAGCAGCAGCCACGCCTGCTGGTAGATGATCGGGGCCGCCGCATCCGCGGCGGCGGCGATGCGGGTGGTCACGATATAACCGGCCTGGGAGACCGCCACGTAGACGACGATCGCCATGGCCATGCCGCCGAACTGCTTGAGCCGGGCGTCCAGGCCCCACAGCGGGCGCAGGTCGATGCCGGCCCGCCGTAGCGGCTGCAGCATGATCAGCGCCTGCACCACCACGCCCAGGGTCGTGCCCAACCCCAGGAGCAGGACGTGCGGGTCGGAGACCCCCGCCGGGGTGGCCGGGTTCAACGAACCCGGGATGAACCAGTACAGCGCCAGCACGACGATGCTGACGATGTTGTTGGCCACCGGCGCCCACGCACCGGGACGGAAGATGCCCTTGGTGTTGAGCACCGCCATGAACAGCGAGAAGATGCCGTAGAAGAAGATCTGCGGCAACAGCAGGAACGCGAAGGACGTCGACTGGACGACGTTGACCTGCCCTTCCGAACCCAACGTCATTCTCGTCAGCGCCGGCGCGGCGATCAGGGAGATGACCGTCACGATGACCAGCAGAGTGGCCGAGAGCGTGAACAACCGCCGGATGAAGGCGGCGCCACCGTCGGCGTCCTCCTTCTCCGCGCGCACCAGCACGGGCACGACCAGGGAGGTCAGGACCGCGCCGAGGACGATCTCGGTGATCAGGTTGGGCAGGGTGTTGGCGGTGTTGAACGCCGACGCCACGGCGGGGCCCAGCGTCGCGCCGATCATCACGGTGCGCAGGAAGCCCGTGATGCGGGAGACCAGCGTGGCCACCGCCATCGAACCGGTGGAACGCACCACGTCCGAATCGGAGGCGACCGCCTTTGCGGTGGTGGTGGCCACCGCAGTGTCGGCGGCCACCCCGGTGCCCAGGCCCAGCTCACCGGAACCGGGCACCGTCGACGGCGCCGTGGCGGGCACGGTGGTCAACCGGGAACGGTCCGGGCCCGGGGCCGCCCGCTTCGCGGGGGTGGGCACGCGTGGCTCGGGCACCGGGGCCGGCGGGGAAGGGTCGACGATGCGCGACCGCTGCCCCGCCGCCCGGTGACCGGACGTGGGATGAAGAGTGGGGGTGTCGGCACCCTGGGATGCCGGATCAGTAGAACTCACTGCGGAACCAATCTGGGGCCGGAATGGAGGGAAATGTGGGGATGCGGGCGCGGCGTGGGTGTCGGGGCGCCCGTCAGGAATCCGGATGGGGACCGGGGGGCTTCGGCGAACCGGTGACGTCACCGGCCCGGCCACCACCCCGCCGCGGCGCCCGTCGCGGGGGACGCGGCTGGGGACGCGGCTGGGGGTTGCCACCCGACGGCCGGTCCCGGGCGCGTTCCTGCACCCGATCCTGTGGGTGGCCGCTTCCCTGGGGCTGCTCCCCCGCCCGACGGCGGCTCCGGCCGACGCGGAAGAGCAGCACCAGCGCGAGGAAGACGACGACCAGCAGGCCGATGCCGTAGGCGCCGACGGTGCCCGCCCGGGTCTGCACGCTGATGTCCACCGGGGAGGATATCGTCGATCCGTCCGGGGTGGCCAGCCACAGCGTCAGGTCCGTGTGTTCACTGCCCGGTGGAAGATCCGCCGTCAGCTGAACGGTGATGGACCCGCGCGCCGGGATACGCACCAGCCCGGGAAGGTTGAGGCGCGCGTCCTCCGGACCCGAATAGGCCAGCTGGGCGTCGACGGGCAACGGCAGGTCATTCTCCGCCACGATCAGCAGCGGCGAGGACTCCGAGGCCCGGGTGTAGACGTTGCCCGGCGGGATGAGCGCCACGGAACCGCGCAGATCCTGCAGGGCCTCGCGGTTGCCGTCGAGGATGTGGTTGGTGCGGTCGACGGCGTCGGCGTGGGTGGCCAACGCCCGACGACCGGTCACGGTCAGGGAACTGAGCAGATCGCGGCGCAGCGGCAGGGTGAAACCGTAACGGGTCAGGACGATGGCCGGATCGTTGACGGCCATGCGCGTCAGGTCATCGATGTAGCGGGCCTGCTGCCCGGCGCGCAGCACCTCGGCGTTGCTGAACTCGGTGGGGTCGGCGTAGGGGGCGCCGAAGCGGACCGCACCCGGTCCGGCGGGGGCCGTCGGTTGCGCGGCCAGTTCCGCCTCCTGCTCAGAGGTGGGGGTGACGTAGTCGCGCAGGGACAGTGGGAGGGCGCGGCCGTCGGCGAGCAGCTGTGCGGTGCTCTCCAGCAGGACGCCCGCGGTCTGCCCGTCCAATTGCGTGGGCGGCATGACCAGCACCGGTTGGGTGGGTTCGTCCTGACCCGAGGCCCCGGTCTCCTCCGCAGCGGCCAGGCGCACGGCGGTCCCGGCCGTGACGGCGCGGGCGAGGTCGGAGTCGGCCCGGTAGTCGAAGCGCGAATTCGGGTTGGAGTAACCGACGGTCTCCGGGGCTGGTCCGGTGGTGGCCAGCATGGCGGCCAGGGAATCCTGGAAGGTCACGGCGGTGATGCCGGGGTTCAGCTCAGCGAAGCGGTCCACGCGGGGCACCTGCCACACTGTGTTGGAGGCGACCAGGGCGCGCACCGGGTTCACGGGAGCGCCCGGCAACCCCGAGGTCTGCAGCGGGGGCAGCTCGGGGTCGTCGAGGGTGGAGTCGGAGTCCGTGGCGATGGTTCCGTCGCCCCGGGCCTGCTGTGCGCGGGCGGCGGCGGAGGCCTCCCAGGCCTGCTGCATGCCGCCCTGGGCGATGGTCGAGGTGGTCTGATCCGCCCAGCCCAACGCCGGGGCCGTGGCCTCGGTGACATAACCGTCACCGGGGATGACGATATTGGGTTCCGACACGATGCCCAGCACGTCCCGCAGGGTGGTCGGTCCGCGTTCGATGGCCTCCCGGAGCAGCCACTGGTCCCCCGTCTCGGCCAGCGCTCCCAGGTCGGCGTTGGCCCACGGCAGGGCGACGGTGCACCCTTCCGCGGCGGTCTCCCGCAGTTCGATGAGCCACTCGTCGGCGTCCCGGGCGCCCGTGCCCGGTTCCCCGGGATCAGGTTCCCGGTTGGCCGTCCAACTGTCGCGCAGGCGCTGCACCTGCCGCGACAGGGCGGGACGTTCGTCGGTGACGGTGTAACCGCGGCTCATCCGGTCGACCGTGTCGATCAACGCCGGGTCGAGCGCCAGGCAGCTGCTCTGGCGCAGCTGATCCCCGCCCGGCGCGGCGAGATTCTCGCGGTAGGTGGCCAGCAGCTCGTCCAGGCGTCCACCGGGGGCGAGCTGCTCGGCGAGCTGTTCGCTGCCCAGGAGCAGCGGCGGGTTCTCCGGGGCCTCCCCCGTTTCACCGGGCACGATGTCCACCGGCGCGGTGACGGGATAGAGCAGGGTCAGGCCCGGGGGTTGCGTGGCGTCCTCCACGTCGACGGCGTCCGTGTCCTGGACCGGATCCGCCACCGGGATCAGCAGGCGCTCAGTGGTGAAGTTCTCGACCGGGCCGGGTGTGGTGGTGGCCCCCGACGTCTCCCCGTCCTCCGTCTCGGTGCGCATGCCGGACAGGGAGAACAGGATGGGATACGCGCCACCGGTGGTGATGCCGAGGGTGCCGGGCGCCCCCGGGGCCGTCGGCACGGTCACCTCGACGTCGCGGCTCTCCCCCGGTTCGAGGGTTCCCCCCAGCTCCACGGCGGTGCCGTAGTACGGGTAGGAGGAGCGGTCGAGGGTGAGCAGCGGGCGGGCCTGGGCGACCGTCGGGGCGGGGTCGGCGCGCTGGGTCAGTACGGACAGGCCCGTGATCGGGGCGTCCGAGTCGTTGTGCACGGCCAGCGTCACCACGAGGTTCTGCCCGGGGGTGAGCTCACCACCGTCGACGGCCGGGGCGGCGATGAGTTCGAGGCGCACGTCCGTGTCCGCTTCACCGGGGCGCACCGCCGGGTTGGCCCACTGCCCGGCCACGGTCGGATCCATCGGGTCCAACGGGGTGGGCAGGGCCCCGGCCACCGGGGCGCCGACCAGCATCCCGGAGGCCCCCGCGGTGGTGACGGTGGCCACCGTGGCCACGGACAGCAGGGATCGAACGCGGGCGGGCACCCTCCGCGACCACGCCCCCGCCCGTCGCGTGGTGGCGGTGGACGCGGGGGTGCGCGCGGTGTCGCGGATCACCGGGGTGTCGCCCTTCCGGCGGCCTTCTCCTCCCGCGCGAGTTCGGGCAGGAGATCGTGGGCGATGCGGGCGAGTTTGCGCTCGTCCGCGTACGCCAGGTGCTCGATGAGCTCCGAGGCGGGGATCCAGGCCACCTCGGTGACCTCCGGATCCTCGTCGTTGAGGTCCCCGTCCACGTAGCGCAGCAGGTGGTGGTGCACCGTCTTGTGGATGCGCACGCCTTCGGAGACGAACCAGTAGTCGATCACGCCCAGGTCGGCGAAGACCTGCCCGTACACGCCGGTCTCCTCCCACACCTCGCGCTCGGCGGTGGCCCCGTGGTCCTCACCGGGTTCCACGTGCCCCTTCGGCATCGACCACAGCAGGCGCCCGCGCCGGTCGAGGCGGCCGATCAACGCGACGTAGATGCATGAGAGATCGACGTGGCCGCCCTCGTCGACGGCCTCCGCGAGGCCGGACACGACGAGTCCGCCCGCGGACGTTTCGTCGCGGGTGCGCATGCGTGAATGCGGCGCGGCACGGCGATTCTGCCCGCCGCGCTGCGTGGGGCGGGAAGTGGGCTGGCCACCGCGTCGGCGGTTGCGCGCACCCGCTTTGCGACGCCCGCGGGAACCACCGGCCACGTGCGCCCCGGTACCGGAACCGGCACCATCGCTGGCGCCACCGTCCTGCGTCGTCGTCCCGTCCGGACTCTGGCGGGTGGTGTCCTGGCCCGTGTTACGGCCGCCCTGGGGGCTGCGGCGTCGGGAACGGGAGCGGTTGCGACCGCGACCGCGGGAGCGTCCCTCACCGGAACCGGACTGCTCGGAGCCGGCCTTGTCGGCTGGCTGGTCGCCACCGGAGTCCGGCGCGCCGGAGCCGGACTGGGCCGGCTGGGCGGACTGTCCGGGGGCGCCGGCGGCACGGTGACGTGAGCGCCGGCGGCGTCGCCGGCGCTTCGGGCCCTGGGAATCCGGTCCAGAGTCGGAGGCCTCTCCGGAACCGGAACCGGCACCATCGCTGGCCTGCGGGCGGGCCAGGTGCCGTTCATTGTCAGTCATCGCCGCAATGGTATCCGGTGGGCGGGCCTTTCGGAATTCATTCGGCGCTGAAACGCACGTGTGTCGGACGGGGCATGACCACCACCCGTCCCTGGTACGCCCCCTGCGCGCGCCCGCCGCCCGTTCGAGAGGGTGAGGGGCCGACGGGTAGACTGAGGCGGATGAATTCCGAGGACACGCACGACACCGAGCCTATGGCGCCCCCGGCGCCCGTGGCGCTGCCCGACGCCTCCGACGTCCACGGCCGCGTCGCGTTGCTGGCGCGCGCCGAGCAGGCCCTCGACGGGCTCACCGGTGTGCTCGCCGAACTGGTCGCCGACTTCACCGACCGGGGACATCCCCTGTACCTGGTGGGCGGCTCCGTCCGCGACGCCATCCTGGACCGGCTGGGCAACGACCTGGACTTCACCACCCCGGCGCGCCCGGAGGTGGTCCAGGAGATCCTCGACGCCCACGCCGAGGTGGTGTGGGACACCGGCATCGCCTTCGGCACCGTCTCCGCGCAGCTGCGTGGCCAGCAGATCGAGATCACCACCTTCCGCTCCGACACCTATGACGGCACCTCCCGCAACCCGGAGGTCCAGTTCGGTGACACCCTCGACGGGGACCTCATCCGCCGTGACTTCAAGGCCAACGCCATGGCCGTGGAGCTGGCCCTCGGTGAGAACGGCCGTCTGGCCGGCCGTTTCCATGATCCGGTGGGCGGGTTGGATGATCTGCTGCACCGCCGCCTGGACACCCCCGACACCCCGGAGATCTCCTTCAACGACGACCCGTTGCGCATGCTGCGGGCGGCCCGCTTCGTCTCCCAGCTGGGTTTCGGGGTCGCTGACCGGGTGAAGACCGCCATGACGGAGATGGCGGAGCAGATCAACCGCATCACCGTGGAACGCGTTCAGGTGGAGCTGGACAAGCTGATGGCCGGCGCCGCCCCCTGGACCGGGGTGAACCTGCTGGTGGACACCGGCCTGGCCGAGCATGTCTTCCCCGAGATCCCGGCGATGAAGCTCACCCGGGATGAACACCGGCAGCACAAGGACGTCTACGCGCACTCCATGCAGGTGCTGCGTCAGGCCATCGAGCAGGAGGAGGACGGCCCCGACCTGGTGCTGCGCTGGGCGGCCCTGCTGCACGACTGCGGCAAGCCCGCCACCCGCGCCTTCAAGCCCGGCGGCGGGGTGAGCTTCCACCACCACGAGGTCGTCGGATCCAAGCTGGTGCGCAAACGCCTGCGGACGCTGAAATACCCCAAGCAGGTCATCTCCGACGTCTCCCAGCTGGTGTACCTGCACATGCGCTTCCACGGGTTCGGCGAGGGCCAGTGGACGGACTCGGCCGTGCGTCGGTACGTCACCGACGCCGGGGAGCTGCTGCCGCGGTTGCACAAACTGGTGCGCGCGGACTGCACGACCCGCAACAAGAAGAAGGCGGCGCGCCTGCAGCGCACCTATGATCATCTGGAGGAGCGGATCGAGGAGATCGCCGCCCAGGAGGACCTCGCCCGCGTGCGCCCGGATCTCGACGGCAACGAGATCATGCAGATCCTGGGGTTGCGTCCGGGCCCCGACGTGGGGCGGGCCTGGGGTTTCCTCAAGGAGCTGCGCCTGGAACACGGCCCCCTCGAACGCGAGGAGGCGGTTGCGCAACTGCGCGCCTGGTGGGATTCTGAACAGTTATCCCCCACTGATTCCGCCCAGACCGTAGAGACCGATGACCGTCAGGTCCGAGAGTAATTAAGGAGTGAGGCTGCGTGCCCGATTTCTACGCGGACCGGCTCTTCAACGCCCTGGAGCGCAACACCCCGGCCCCCGGCATGTTGCTGGTGGCCGCGCCAGGAATGCTGTCTGAGGAGTTCGCCCGCAGCGTCGTGCTCATCATCGAGCACAACGAGCACCTGACCTTCGGCGTCAACCTCACCGCCCGCAGTGAGCTCGCCGTCTTCAACGTCATGCCCGACTGGCTGCCGTGCGTGGCCAAGCCCCAGGCCCTCTACATCGGTGGGCCGCTGAACCAGCAGTCCGTGGTGGGCCTGGCGATGACGAAGAAGGGCGTCGACATGGACGAGGTCCCCCAGCTCAACCGGCTGGCCAACCGGCTGGCGCACGTCGACCTGCGGGCCGGTCCGGAGGAGCTGACCGAACTCGTCGAGGGCATCCGCCTGTTCGCCGGTTACGCCGAATGGTCACCGGGCCAGCTGGGTGACGAGATCGAACGCGGCGACTGGTTCGTCGCCCCCGCCCTTCCCACCGACGTCATCGCCCCCGGCCACGTCGACCTGTGGGGCGACGTCATGCGTCGCCAACAGGTGCCGCTGCCGCTGTTCTCCACCTTCCCCGCGGACCCGGTCGACAACTGATGGCGGGTCCCTCCGAGGCGACCCGCACGGAAATCCGCGGCGGTCTACGCGAATCGTGGCCCGTCGCCGTGGGGTTGGTGCCCATGGGCGTCGCCTTCGGCCTGCTGATGACGCAGGCCGGCTTCGCCTGGTGGTGGGCGCCCATCTTCTCCCTCGTCATCTATGCCGGCTCCATGGAGTTCCTCGCCCTCAACCTGGTCACCGCCGGGGTGGGGCCGTTCTCCGCCTTCGTCACCGGACTGCTGGTCAACTTCCGGCACGTCTTCTACGGCCTGACCTTCCCCCGCCACGCCATCAACGGTGCGGCGGGCAAGGTCTACTCCACCTACGCACTGACCGACGAGTCCTACGCGATCGTCTCCGCCCGACCGCCCGGCCCGATCTCCGGGGCCCGGGTGTTGACCATCCAGATCTTCTGCCAGCTGATGTGGGTGCTGCCCGGCGTCGTCGGCGCCCTGGCGGGCCAGGTCATCCCGCCCGGCGTGCAGGGCATGGAATTCGCGCTCGTCGCCCTGTTCGTCGTGCTCACCTGGGAGACCTTCCGCAACAATCAGGACCTCTCCCTGCTGCTCGCCGCACTCGGCCTGGCGGTGCTCATCGGCCTGTTCTCCCCCGAACACATGCTCATGCTCGCCCTGTCCGCCTATTTCCTCCTCCTGCTCGCCCGCTACCTCTCCCCCCGCCTCGACCAGACGATGGAGATCCGCCTCGACCGCGCGCGGCGCACCCGGGAGGAGCGGTGAACGTCACGGTGCTCGCGGAGCACGGCCTGCCGGAGGGCGTCACGCTGCCCCAGGTCCTCGCCGTGCTCATCCCTGTCGCGGTGATCACCGTGGTGCTGCGCCAGCTGCCGTTCTCCTTCCTACGGTTGCTCAAGGACAACCAGTTCTTCGGCACCCTCGGCGTGATGATGCCCGTCGGCGTCATGGCGGTGCTGGTGGTCTATACGGTCAGCGGGCAGTCGGGCGCGCCGGGCGGGATCCCCGCCGCGCTGATCGGGGTGGCCGTCACCCTGGGGCTGCACGCCTGGCGGCGCGATTCGGGATTGTCGATCTTCGGCGGCACGCTCGCCTACATGGGCCTGGTCAACTTCGTCTTCTGAACCGGCCAGGAGAAGGAGAATGCCTCCCGCTGTTGCGGAAGGCATTCTGGTCAGTCGGCTCTCACAGCTCCGGGAATTTGGCGATGGCCTCGGACCACAGGCCCTCGAACTCACTCTCGGTGAGCACACGGTGGTCGATGTCCGGGAAGTCCGCGTAGGTGTCCGGGTGGGGGACGACCTCGTTCGGGGCGTTCTGCATTCCGACGCTCACGCCGCTCTCCGCTCGGGCGGCCCCCCGGATCGTCTCGGCGGGATCCAGCTCGATGATGCGCACCATCGTGCACATCCGGGCGTCGATCTCCTCCAGCTCGGCGACGTGGATGATGGAACCGGCGCCGGGGACGGTCAACTCGGTGCGGACGAAAAATCGTGATTTCACGTGGATCATCCTCGCCCGCATCCTCCCGGGATGCAAACGCAGCGGTCCTAGGCCGAGGCCACCTTCTCACCCCGGGCCTGTTGGCCGTAGCGGGCCGCCAACCAGGAGCACATCATCAGCTGGACCTGGTGGAAGATCATCAGGGGCAGGATGAGCAGTCCGAGCGCACCGCCGCCGAACATGACTGACGCCATCGGCAGCCCTGTGGCCAGGGACTTCTTGCTTCCGCAGAACTGGATGGCCTTCATGTCCTTCTCGTTGAAACCCAGGCGGCGGGCGATTACGCGGCTGAGCCACAGCATGAACGCCACCAGGGCGATCGACAGGACGACGAGGAAGACGATCTCCAGGACGGAGACCTCGCTCCACACGTTCGCCACCATGCCGGCGGAGAAGGCCGAGTACACCACCATCGTGATGGATCCACGGTCGACGATCTTGGTGGCCTTGTTCGCGGCGATGCCCTTCACCCACTTGCGCAGCACCTGACCCAGGATGAACGGCAGGAGCAGCAGGAGAGAGATGTCGATGAACACCTGGACGTCGATATGCACCCCGTTCCCGGCCGACATGAGCAGCAGGACCAGCAGCGGGGTGAGGAACACGCCCGCCAGGTTCGACGCGCTCGCCGCGACGATCGCGCCGGCCACGTTGCCCTTGGCGATCGAGGTGAACGCCACCGACGACTGCACGGTCGATGGCACTAGCGTCATGTACAGGATGCCCAGGTACAGGCCCTCCGAAATGACCAGCTGCAGGGGTGACAACGCCAGTCCCACGACCGGGAACACCAGGAAGGTGAACGCCAGGATCGTCAGGTGCAGCCGCCAGTTCATCAGGCCGTTGAGCGCCTCGCGGGTGGAAAGGCGGGCGCCGTAGAGGAAGAACAGCAGTGCGATGGCGAGGTTCGTCGCCACCGCGAACCACTCGGCGAATTCGCCGCGGGCCGGCACGATGATCGCCACGACCACGGCGGCGATGATGAGCACGATGAGCGGATCCGTCCGCTTGAGTCGGGAGAGCATGGGCAACAGTCTAGGTGGCGGCGTAGCCTGGACGGCATGTCTGAGCTGTTTTCCCCTCTCCGCCTCCGCGAACTGGAGCTGCCCAACCGCGTGTGGATGCCGCCGATGTGCCAGTACCACGTCACCGCCCGGGACGGTGTGCCCGAGGACTGGCACCTGGTCCATTACGGGGCGCGTGCCGTGGGGGGGTTCGGCCTCATCATCGCCGAGTCCACCGGCGTGACCCCGGAGGGGCGGATCTCCCCGCTGGACACCGGCCTGTGGAACGACGAACAGGAGGCCGCCTGGGCACGCATCGTCGACTTCGTCCACGCCCAGGGGTCGAAGATGGCCGTTCAGCTCAACCACGCCGGCCGCAAATCCTCCACCGTGCCGGCCCTGCCGAATCAGGAACACTTCGATGAGACCGGCACCATTCCGCCGGCGCACGGCGGGTGGGTGCCGGTGGGGCCGTCGGCCATCGCACAGGAGGGTCTGGCGGTGCCGCGCGAGATGGCCGCCGACGAGCTCTATGACCTGCCCGAGATCTTCGCCGACGCCGCGCGTCGAGCGGTGCGCGCCGGTTTCGACGCCGTGGAGATCCACGGCGCCCACGGTTACCTGCTGCACCAGTTCCTCACTCCCCTGGCCAATCAGCGCACGGATTCCTGGGGCGGTTCCTTCGAGAACCGCACCCGCCTGATCCGCCTGGTGGCCTCGGCGGTGCGGGCCGCGATCCCCGGGTCGATGCCCCTGATCGTGCGCCTGTCCGCCACGGACTGGATGGACCATGACGACACCGGGCCGTCGTGGGACCTGGACCAGACGATCGCGTTGACCCACCTGCTGCGCGAGGCGGGGGTGGACCTCATCGACGTCACCACGGGTGGCGCGGTCCCGGCCGAGATTCCCGTGGGCCCGAATTACCAGGCCCGTTTCGCGGAGGAGATCCGCCGGGCCACCGGCGTGCCGACGGCCGCGGTGGGCATGATCACCACCGCCGCGCAGGCGGAGGCGATCGTCGCCGAGGATCGTGCCGACGCGGTGCTCATCGGCCGCGCCGCGCTCCGCGACGCCCTGTGGCCCTACCGCACGGCCCATGAACTGGGCCTGCCGCGCGAGGAGATCCCGTACCCGGATTCGTACCACCGGGGCGCGTGGCGCGACCCCTCCCCCACCCGGCGTTAGAGGCTGGCGGTGAGCCGCTCGCCTTCCTCCGTCAGCACGGCGGGGCGCAGCGGATCCGCCGTGAGCCCGGAGATGGCGGCTCCATCGACGACGGAGAACACGGAGTTGTGGGCGGTGCAGCGCACCAGGTCGCCCTCGACCTGGGTGATGAAGTTGTTCTGGTGCGGGCAACGCGAGGAGTAGGCGACGTACTGCCCCTCGGTGGGCTGGGCGAAGATGAAGTGGCCCATGATGACCGCGCCGCCGACCGGCACCTCCGTGGCGGCGACCTCGGAGGTCGGTGTTTCTCCGCAGGCGGCGAGGAAGGCGCCCGCGAAGGTGGTGGCGGTGCCGAGCAGGAACATGCGGCGACTGCAGGTGGAATTCTGCTGAAGCGGACGGGTATTCATGCCTCCAGTATGCCTACTGAGCGGGGAATTCCTGAACCGCGCTGATGTTCAGCGGATCTCCCGTTGCCGGGCGCCGATCAGTCCGAGGATGCTCAGCGTCAGTCCCACCAGCCCGAGCGCCACCGGCA
This sequence comes from uncultured Corynebacterium sp., assembly GCA_964431055.1. Taxonomy (GTDB): domain Bacteria; phylum Actinomycetota; class Actinomycetes; order Mycobacteriales; family Mycobacteriaceae; genus Corynebacterium. The sequence continues at coordinate 16,065 of CAYSIP010000022.1, forward strand.
CCCAGAGGGTGTCGTCGCCCGGCAGCTGGGTGTGGCTGAACGGGGAGGCCTCGATCACGGACTCCGGAAGCTGCAGGATGGCGCCCATCAGTGAGATCACCCCGCCGGCCGCCAGCGGCGCCCAGGCCCACTGCGTCCACCGCGGGGTGAGGCCGACGAGCAGGGCCGCCAGGCCGGTGAACAGCACGGCGGGCCCGAGCTGGGACAGGGACGCGTAAAGCAACGAGGAGTAGTCGTCGTCGGTGGTGGATTCCTGGGTCATCAGACCGAACGCCCCGCCACCCAGCAGGGCGGCGGCCATCATCCCCACGCTGAGCAGGGCCACGAGCGTGGTCACGCCGAGGGGAACCCACCGGCGGATGCCGGTGGAGCGCTGCAGGTCCACGGTGCGGGACTGTTCCTCCGCGCGGTAGGCGGTGATCTGCTGGACACCGGCGGCCGCGAGGAGGATGCCGATGACCTGGCAGATATAGGCGATGAACTCCTCGTAGGCGGCGTCGCCGGCGAGCAGGTCGCGGAAGACCTGGCCGGTGCCCTCGCTGGTGTCCACCAGGTCGGCGATGGTGCCGGACAGGGACAGCAGGAAGGCGCTGATGACGGTGACCGCGAGCAACCAGGCCAGCAGCACCCCGCGTGAGAGCACCCACCGCAGGCCGAGCGGGCCCCGGATGCGGCGCGGGCGTCGCGACGCTTTCCGACGCCCCGGGAGAAGGCCCGTGGCGAAACCGCGGCGGCGGTCCGCGGCGGTGAGCAGCACGGTGACCAGGACGCAGACGCCGGCGAGCAGGGCCACCGCCCTCCAGTCGTCGGCGTCGTAGGGGCTGACGATCTCCCGCCAGCCCAGCGGGGAGACCCAGTTCAGCCACGCCACCTCCCTGGTGTCGGCGATGACCCGGAGAATGAACGAGGCGAGGACGGTGAGCAGGGCGGTGCGGGTCAGGGCCGCGCCGTCGTGGATGAAGAGCAGGGCCACCTGGGCGAGCAACGCCGAGCCGGTGACGACCAGGGTGATCGTGGCGCCGAAGGCGAAGGCCCCCGGGGTGGTCAGCTCCGCCACGAGAAATTGCTTCACCAGCAACAGGATGACGGTCGAACCCGCTCCGAGGGTCAACGCCGCGACCGCGGTGGTCACCAGGGCGGCGGTGGCGGGCACGCTGGGTCTGATGCCGGTGGAGCGCTGGAGTTCCGCGAGACCGGAGTATTCGGCGCGGCGGTGGGTGGCGGTGATGAGCAGGACCGTCATGACCGAACCGAGCAGGCCCACCCACGCCCCGATCTCCCACGTGGTCATCTGCCCGATGGTGCCGGGATCGGCGATCCGTCCGTAGATGGCGGTGGTGCCGGTGTTGTTGCGCAGTCCCTCGATCATCGCCTGCCGGGAGTCGAGGGTGGGATAGTAACTCTCGTAGGCGGGTGGGAAGACGGCCACCAACGTCCAGAGCGGCAGGCACCACGCGAGGATGTACATCCGGCGGGTCCGCAGATTCAACCGGCTCAGAGCCAGCACATCGCGAGTCATGATGACCCCACCTCCCCGCCGAAGCTGCCTGGTCTATTCGTCACAGTGACATTATCCGGTTGGCTCGTGGCCGGGTGCGCCAGGTGCCGAGGTGCCAATTCGGCGGGGGAACGCCCGGTGGCGGCGGGGAATCTATCGGTTGTCTGCGTTGTCTCCTGGGCCATGATTCCGAGTATGCCCTCCGCGCGGGGTGCCCGCCCTGCCTGCGCCCGTCGATGTTTCACGTGAAACATCGGCGCTTCTCGGCGCCACCCGTCCTCACCGGGAGGAGGATTCCTCCTGGGTGTAGTGGCGGAGAAACAGCTCCTCGACGCTCGCCGGGGTGGCGGTGATTCCTTCGCCCCCGGCCTCGAGAATGAGCCGCAGAATGGCGGGGACGTCCTCCCGGTTGGCGGTGACGTGAATGTCGCGGCCGTGGACCTCGAGATCCGGGAGCGCCCGGACCTGCGGGGTGAGCTCTTCCACCGTGGCGGTGATCTGGTGGGCAGAGAGGTGCCGGAGCTCATCGATGCCGCCGCTCTCCACCGCCCTGCCCTCCTTGATCACGGTGACGAAGTCACACAGCTTCTCCACCTCGCTCATGATGTGGCTGGAGAGCAGGACGCTGGTGCCCCGTTCCTTCTCCCACCGGATCGCCTCGATGAAGGTCTGTTCCATGAGCGGATCAAGGCCGGCGGTCGGTTCGTCCAGGATGAGCAGTTCGGCGCCGACGGACAGGGCGGCGATCAGACTCACCTTCCGGCGGTTGCCCGTGGAGTACTCGCGTGCCCGCTTGTCGGGGTCCAGGTGGAAGGCCTCGATGAGTTCTTCCTCCCGGTGGCGGTCGACCTTCCTGCCCCGCAGGGATTCCAGGGCCCGGAAGGTCTCCCGCCCGGTGAGGTTCGGCCAGAGGGAAACGTCGCCGGGGACATAACCGATGCGGCGGAGGATCTCCGGGTGGCGCCGGGGATCGCGCCCGAGCACCGTGGCGGCGCCGGACGTCGGGTGCAGCACGCCCAGCAGCGTTCGGATCGTGGTGGACTTCCCGGAACCGTTGGGGCCGAGAAAGCCGTGGACGCTCCCCTCCTCCACCGAGAGATTGAACTGATCGAGCGCCCGGAAGGAGCCGAACATCTTGGTGAGGTTCTCCACCTCGATCACCGGTGCCATCATCGCTCTCCTGATCTTTCGGTCCTGATGGCCCCGAGCGTAATGGGTTCCCGGGCGCGATGCCGCCCCTTCATGTTTCACGTGAAACAAGGGAACCCGCCCCCTCCCGCACAGGGAGAGGGCGGGCACGCCGGGAAGCGGAGGTTACTTCTTCGTGGCCGCCTTCATGGCGGAGACGAACTCGGTCAGCTCCTGCTTCAGGGCCTCCAGGTCGGTCACGTGACCGGGGTTCGGATGCTCACCCTCGACGTACCTGTCAATGATCTTGGCGACGGCCGAGCCACTGATGGCGCCTGCCGCGCCCGCGGCGACGGCGTCCGCCACGTGATCGGGCGAGGAGATGCCGAAACCGAGGAGCGCCGGGGCGCCGCCGAAACGCTCGATGTTGGCGACCACCTCCGACAGGCCGGTGGTCTCGGAGGCCTGCTCCGTGCCGGTGACGCCGTGGCGGGAGACGGCGTAGATGTAACCCTTGGAACGGGCGGCCACACCGGTGAGCGTCGCCTCGGAAGCCTGGGCCGGGGCGATGAAGATCGGGTCGATCCCGGCGGCCTCGGCGGCCTCGGCGAAGGGGCGGCCCTCACGCACGGGGACGTCAGGGAGCAGGATGGAGTCCGCGCCGGCCTCCTTGAACTCGCGGTAGAAGGCGTCCAGTCCGCGGACGTAGGGCACGTTCGAGTAGATCAGCATGCCGATGGGCACGTCCGGGTAGGCGGCGCGGATCCGGCGGATCTGCTCCAGCGCCCCGTTGACCGTGGCCCCGCCGTCGAGGGCGCGCACGTGCGCCTTCTGGATGGTGGGCCCGTCGGCGATCGGGTCGGAGAACGGGACGCCGAGCTCGAGGGCGTCGGCGCCCGCCTCGATGATCGTGGAGATGATCTCGAAGGCGGAATCGGCGTCCGGGTCGCTCAGCATGATGAAGGGGACGAAGGCGCCCTCCCCCTTGGCCTCGAGGTCCGCGAACAGTTTCTCGTAACGGCTCATGGTCAGTCCTCCTTCAGGACGAGTTCGGGGCGGGCTTCCAGGGAGCGGCGGACGTGGTCGACGTCCTTGTCACCGCGGCCGGACAACGACACCAGGATGGTGATGTTCTCGTCGTTGTCCTCCGCCTGCTTCGCCCGCTGCAGTGCGTAGGCGAAGGCGTGGGAGGACTCGAGGGCCGGGATGATGCCCTCCCGGCGTGACAGCACCTGGAAGGCGTGCAGCGCTTCCGCGTCGGTGACGGGGACGTACCGCGCCCGGCCGGTCTTGGCGAGGTGCGCGTGCTGCGGGCCGACGGCCGGGTAGTCCAGGCCGGCGGAGATCGAATAGGACTCCTCGACCTGGCCGTCGTCGTTGCGCATCAGGTAGCTCTTCGTGCCGTGGAGAATGCCGATCTTGCCCATGGCGATCGCGGCGCCGTGGTGGCCGGTCTCCACGCCCTCGCCCGCGGGCTCGGTGCCGACGAGCTCCACGCCCTCGTCGTCGATGAAGTCCGCGAACATGCCGATGGCGTTCGAACCGCCACCGACGGCCGCGACGACGACGTCGGGCAATCCGCCGGTGCGCTCCAGCATCTGCTCCTTGGCCTCCTGCGAGATCACCCGGTGGAATTCGCGGACGATCGTCGGGAAGGGGTGCGGGCCGGCTGCGGTGCCGAGCAGGTAGTGGGAGTCGTGGAAGCTGGCGGTCCAGTCGCGCAGCGCCTCGTTCACCGCGTCCTTGAGGGTGCCGGAACCGGCGTCGACGGGCACGACCTTGGCGCCCATGAGGTTCATGCGCCAGACGTTCGGCTGCTGCCGCTCCACGTCCTTGGCGCCCATGTAGATCACGCACTCGAGGTCGAGCAGCGCGCACGCCAGGGCGGTGGCGGTGCCGTGCTGGCCGGCGCCGGTCTCGGCGATGATGCGGG
>CAYSIP010000023.1:0-20491 GCA_964431055.1 uncultured Corynebacterium sp.
GGTGCTTAGCGACGCTCCTTGATCTTGGCGGCCTTGCCGTGCAGGTCGCGCAGGTAGTACAGCTTGGCGCGGCGGACGTCACCCCGGCGGACGACCTCGAGCTTGTCGATGTTCGGGGAGTGGACCGGGAAGGTACGCTCCACACCGATACCGAAGGAGACCTTGCGGACGGTGAAGGTCTCGCGGATGCCGGAACCCTGGCGACGGATCACAACGCCCTTGAACAGCTGGGTACGGACGTTGGAACCCTCGATGACCTTGACGTGGACGTCGAGGGTGTCACCGGGACGGAAGGCGGGGATGTCATCGCGCTTCTGCGCGGCATCAACCTTGTCGAGAATGTTCATGTCTGAAATTCCTTTGTGAGATCTGGACAGAGGACCCTGGCGGCACTTCCCTGGGGGGCGCTCGACCGGTTCGTATCCGCTACATGGTTCGCCGCTGGGCACGGCCCCCGCACGCGCGGGGAATGCACAGTCAACCGGGATATTGTGTCACATTCCGCCCCACACCCCCAAATTCCTCCAACCATCGGCAACGGGGGTCGGCGCTGCCCTATACTGTGGCCGGAGACCACCACGGGCGCCCGAAGCATCGGGCTGAGATCGCGCTGGAGCCTGCGCGAGGACCGTCTGAACCTGTCCGGTTAGCACCGGCGAAGGAAGAGAGGCCGGCGATGTCGTCCACCCATGCCCCCGTCCGAACGCTCGATCTGCGTGCCTATGTCGTCACCGGGCAGGGGGAACCCCGGCAGGTCATCGACGTGGCCCGGGCCGCCGCCGCAGGAGGCGCCGGCGTGGTGCAGGTGCGTTCCAAACCGATCACCGCCCGCGGGCTCATGGAACTGGCCGGGCAGGTCGCGTTCGCCGTCGCGGAGACCAACCCCGCCACCAGGGTGCTTGTCGACGACCGCGCCGACGTCGCCGCCGCCCTCATGCGCCGTGGCGTGCCGGTCCACGGCGCGCACGTCGGTCAGGAGGACCTGCCGGTGCGCGACGTGCGGGCCCTGCTGGGCCCCGACGCGGTCATCGGCCTGACCACCGGCACGCTGGAACTGGTGCGCGCGGTGCACGACGTCGCCGACGTGCTCGACTACATCGGCGCGGGCCCCTTCCGCCCCACCCCCACAAAAGATTCCGGGCGCCCGCCCCTGGGGTTGGAGGGCTACCCGCAGCTCGTGGCCGAATCCCCGGTCCCGGTCGTCGCGATCGGGGACGTCACCCCGGCCGACGCCGCGGATCTCGCCGCCACCGGTGTGGCCGGGGTGGCGATCTCACGTGGTTTCATGCACGCCGACGACCCCGCGGCCGTGGCAGAAGAGATCCTCGCCGCATTCGGAGGAGACCGTGGCTGAACGCGCGATCGTCATCGGTGGCGGGCTCGTCGGCCTGGCCACCTGCTTCGAACTGCTCGACCACGGGCACGCGGTGACGCTGGTGGACCCGGATCCGGCCTCCGGAGCCACCCACCACGCCGGTGGGATGCTCGCCCCCGTCGCCGAGGTGCAGTACCGGCAGGAGCCGCTGTTTCCGCTGATGCTGCGCTCCGCGGCGCTGTATCCGGACCTGGTGGAACGTGTCAGCGCGTCGACGGATCTGCCCACCGGCTACCGCACCGAGGGCACGCTCGTGGTCGCCGCCGACCGGGCGGACGCCGCACACCTGATGGATCTGGGCGCCTACCAGGAATTCCACGGCATGACCGCCGAGCGGCTGACCGTGCGCGAGGCCCGTCGGCTGGAGCCGTCGCTCAGTCCCCGCATCGCGGGCGCGGTGCATATCCCCGGCGACCACCAGGTCTCCCCCAGGCTCTTCGCCGCAGCCCTCCTCGACGCTCTGGTCAGCCGTGGCGTCGAGGTCATCCGCGAGAAGGTCACCCGGCTCGACGGCGCCGACCCCTGCCGGGCGGTGCATTGCGGCGACCGCGTGATCGACGCGACCGACGCCACCGTCGTGCTGTGCAACGGGCTCGGCGCGGCGTCGGTCACCGGCTGGTACGAGGGTGCCCACCCGCTGCAGCTGCGCCCCGTGTTCGGTGACATCATGCGGGTGGGGGTCCCCGGCCACCTGCGTCCCCTGCTGGAGCGGGTGGTCCGCGGTTTCGTGGAGGACCGGCCCGTCTACCTCATCCCGCGCGATGACGGCACCCTCGGCATCGGCGCGACCGTGCGCGAGGATGACCGCCTCATCCCCCGCGTCGGTGCGGTCCATGACCTGCTGCGCGACGCCATCCGGCTCGTGCCCGGCGTCGAGGAGTGCGATCTGTTGGAGGCGACCGTCGGTGCGCGTCCCGGCACCCCGGATGACCTGCCCTACCTCGGGCGAGTGGGCGCGAACCTGATCGTGTCCACCGGCTACTTCCGCCACGGAATCCTGCTCGCCGCCCTGGGCGCATCGATGGTCGCGGATCTGGCCGGCGGCAACTCCGCCGGCCCCGAGCTCGACGCCTGTCACCCCCTGCGGCACGCAAACCAGAAGGAGAAGAAATCATGAACTACACCGTCAACGGCGAACCCCACACCAGCGCCCCGCTGACCGTCGGCGAGCTCGTCGACCGGGTCGTGGGCCAGGATTCCGGCGTGGCCGTGGCCGTCAACGAGACAGTGGTTCCCCGCTCCGGCTGGGACCGCCCCATCGCCGAGGGCGACGTCGTGGACGTGCTCACCGCCGTCCAGGGAGGCTGACACAATGCTGACCATCGCCGACCGCGATTTCGCTTCCCACCTGGTCATGGGCACCGGCGGAGCCACCTCGCACGCCATCCTGGAGGAGTCCCTGCTGGCCAGCGGCACCGAGTTGACCACCGTGGCGATGCGCCGTCACGCCGCCGGCACGAACTCCTCCGGTGAGTCCGTCTTCGAGCTGCTCACCCGGCTGGGCATCGACCTGCTGCCGAACACCGCCGGCTGCCGCACCTCCCGCGACGCCGTGATCACGGCGCAGCTGGCGCGTGAGGCGCTGGGCACGAACTGGGTGAAGGTGGAGGTCATCGCCGACGAGCACACCCTGCTGCCCGACACCACCGAACTCCTCGACGCCTGCGAACGCCTCGTCGCCGACGGCTTCACCGTGCTGGCCTACACCTCCGACGACCCGATCGTGGCCAGCCGCCTGGAGGACGTCGGATGCGCCGCCGTCATGCCGCTGGGCTCGCCCATCGGCACCGGCCTGGGCATCCTCAACCCGCACAACATCGAGCTGATCTGCTCGCGCGCGACCGTGCCGGTGCTTCTCGACGCCGGCGTGGGCACCGCCTCCGACGCCGCCCTCGCGATGGAGCTCGGTTGCGACGGGGTGCTGCTGGCCTCCGCGATCAACCGCTGCCAGGACCCGGTGGCCATGGCCGAGGCGATGAAACTCGCCGTGGAGGCCGGACGGCTGGCACGAGGGGCCGGACGCATCCCGAAACGCGAGCACGCGGTGGCCTCCTCCAGTTTCGAGGGCCTGGCCGGCTGGGCCGACCAGGTGCTGTGATGACCGTTCTCTCCGATCTGGAACTGCGACGGATCGCCCGCCAGCTGGCTCTGCCCGGTTTCGGCCTCGAACAGCAGGAGAAGTTGGCGGCCGCCCGCGTGCTGGTCATCGGCGGCGGCGGGCTGGGGTGCCCGGCCATGCAGTCGCTGGCCTCCGTCGGCGTCGGGCACATCACCGTCATCGACGACGACACCGTCGACATCACCAACATCCACCGCCAGATCCTCTTCAGCGCAGCCGATGAGGGCCGACCAAAGGTCGAGGTCGTCACCGAGCGGTTGCGCGCCCTGCAACCGGGCATCGAGGTCACCGCCCTACGGGACCGGATCACCGTGGACAACGCCGTCGAGCTGTTGAACGGCGTTGACCTGGTGCTCGACGGTTCGGACACCTTCGCCACGAAGTACCTGGTGGCGGACGCCGCGGAGATCACCGGCATTCCCCTGGTGTGGGGCACGGTGCTGCGCTTCCGTGGCGACGTGGCCCTGTGGTGGACCGGGCCCGGCGCGCCGGAGGGTGGGGTGGGACTGCGGGACCTGTTCCCCGACCAGCCCCCGGCCGATTCGGTGCCAGACTGCGCCACCGCCGGGGTGCTCGGGGTGACCACCGCGGTCGTGGGCGGGCTGATGGCCACCGAGGCGATCAAGCACCTGTCGGGCGTCGGTGAATCCGTGCCCGGGAAACTGCTCAGCTACGACGCGCTGACGTCCTCGATGCGCTCGTTCACGGTGGCGGCGGATCCGGGGCGGGAGCCCGTGTCCGACTTCGACGGCGACTACGGCGTCGCGGCCTGCGCTGCCCCCGCTGAAACCCCCGAGGAGCTGGAGCTGGTGCGCAGTGGTGCGGCCGTGGCCCTGGACGTGCGCGAACCGCATGAGAAGCTGCTGGCGGATCTACCCGTTGGATCGTCTGGGCTCCACCTGCCGATGTCACAGGTCAGTGCGGAACGGGTCGACGAGGTGCTGTTCGGGGTGGACGGGACTGTGGTGGTCTACTGTGCGTCCGGGATGCGCAGCGCGCGCTTCGTGGAGGAATACGCTGAGTGTGCGGCCGAGGCCGGGATCCGGTTGATCAACCTGCCGGGCGGAGTCAACGGCCTGGCGGGATGAACCCGGCACGACCCCGGACTTCGGACTGGGGCCCCGTTGCCGGGACCGGACAGTCCTCGATCCGATAGATCCCCGGGTGGATGAAACCCGCGTCCATTCCCCGATATGTCAGCCGGGAGTGCGCAGCTGCGCACTCCCCTACTTTCCGAAGCCCGCGCGTTTGAGGGCGTCAGCCATCGAACCCGCGTCGCCATTGGCCTCGGTCTGACGACGCCCGCGGCCCTGGCCCTTACGCTGACCGCCACGACTCTGACCACCCTGGGTGCCGCCGTTGTTCCCGCTCCGCTCCCGGCGCGGTTTCTTCGTCGGCTGGCCGGGTTCGTCATTCAGCCGCAGGGTCAGGCCGATGCGCTGACGGTCGACGTCGACCTCCATGACCTTGACCTTGACCACCTGTCCGGAGCGGACGACCTCGTGGGGATCGGAGACGAATTTCTCGCTCATGGCGGAGACGTGCACGAGCCCGTCCTGGTGGACGCCGACGTCGACGAAGGCGCCGAAGGCGGCCACGTTGGTGACGGTGCCCTCGAGAATCATGCCCGGGGTGAGATCGGAAACCTTCTCGACGCCCTCCTTGAAGGTGGCGGTCTTGAATTCGGGACGCGGGTCACGGCCCGGTTTGTCCAGCTCTTCGATGATGTCGGTGACCGTCGGCACGCCAAAGGTGTCGTCGGCGAAGTCGGCGGGATTGAGGCCGCTGAGTACCCGGGTGTTGCCGATCAGGTCGGACACATCCAGGCCGGTGGCCTCGGTGATACGGCGGACGACCGGGTATGCCTCCGGGTGGACGGCGGAGGCGTCGAGCGGATCCTTCCCACCGGTGATGCGCAGGAAGCCGGCGCACTGCTGATATGCCTTCGGGCCCAGGCGCGGCACTTTGTTCAGCTCTCTGCGGGAGGAGAAGGAGCCGTTCTCGTCGCGGTGGGCGACGATGTTCTTCGCCAGTGTGCCGGTGACGCCGGCGACCCGCTCGAGTAGCGGAACGGAAGCGGTGTTGAGATCCACGCCGACGGCGTTGACTGCGTCCTCGACCACGGCGTCGAGCGTCTTGGCCAGGTGGGTCTGATTGACGTCATGCTGGTACTGGCCCACGCCGATGGCCTTGGGATCGATCTTGACCAGCTCTGCCAGCGGGTCCTGCAGGCGACGCGCGATGGACACGGCCCCACGCAGGGAGACGTCCATGTCGGGGAATTCGGCCGCTGCGAGCGCGGAGGCGGAGTACACGGAGGCACCCGACTCGGAGACCACGACCGGGGTCGGGCGCTTCCCGCCGGCGGCCTTGATCAGGTCGGCGACCTCGCCCGAGAGCCTCTCGGTCTCGCGGCTGGCGGTGCCGTTGCCGACGGCCAGCAGGTCCACCCCGTGGGTGGCGCACAGGCCGGCCAGTTCCTGCTTGGCGGCGTCCCAGCGGTTCTGTGGCTGGTGCGGATAGACGATGACGGTGGCCAGTACCTTGCCGGTCGGGTTCACCACCGCGCACTTCACGCCGTTGCGGAAACCCGGATCCAGGCCCAGGGTGGCGCGCTGTCCGGCGGGGGCTGCCAGCAGGACGTCGCGGAGGTTGGTGGCGAAGATGTCGAGCGCACCCTCCTCGGCCTTTTCTTTCAGACGCATGCGCACGTCCAGGCCGGAGGAGATGATCAGCTTGGTGCGCCATCCCCAGCGCACGGCGTCGGCCAACCACGGGGAGGTCTTGGTGTCGAGCTCGAAGCGGTCGGCGATCAGCCCCTCATAGAGGGTGTCGTCACCGGCGTCGAGGTTGAGGTGGAGCACGCCCTCCTTCTCCCCGCGCAGCAGCGCCAGAATTCGGTGGCTCGGCAGCGAGGTGAACCGCTCGGAGAACTCGAAATAATCCTTGAACTTCGCGCCCTCGGTCTCCTTGCCCTCGATGACGCTCGCGGCCATTGTGCCGCGGTCGTACATTTGCTCGCGCACCTCGCCGACCAGGTCAGCGTCGGTGGCGAAACGGTCGATGAGGATGGTGCGCGCACCCTCCAGGGCCTTCTTCGCGTCCTCGAATCCCTCGGTCACATACGCGGCGGCGAGCTGCTCCGGAGGGGCAGACGGGTCGCCGACAAGCGCGTCGGTCAGCGGCTCCAGGCCGGCCTCACGCGCGATGTCTGCCTTGGTCTTGCGGCGCTTCCGATAAGGCAGGTAGAGATCCTCGAGGCGGGCCTTGGTCTCGCACCCCACGATCAGGGCCCTCAGGTTGTCGGTGAGCTTGCCCTGCTCCTCGATGGCGGCCAGGATCACCTGCTTGCGGTCCTCGAGTTCCCGCAGGTAGGTGTTGCGTTCCTCGATGGCGCGCAACTGGGTGTCGTCCAGTCCCCCGGTGGCCTCCTTGCGGTACCGGGCGATGAAGGGGACGGTGTTCCCCTCATCCAGCAGTTTCAGGGCGGCGGCGACCTGGTGTTCGCCGACCCCCAGTTCCTTCGCGATAGTGGCGGACATCATTCGGACGAGTTTAGCGGAGCCCCTCGTTGAAAGACTCACGGGGAAAAGTTTCCCCGGCTAGGTTTTTCACTGACCCCGCCCTTTTCTCACTGCCGGAAGGCCGCCGTCATGGATCCCCTCACCTCTTTTTTCACCGCGTATGCCGAGTTGACTCTGGCTGTCTTCCAATTCCTGCTCAGCCTGGGCATTCCCGAGCACACCCTGGAGATGCTGATCGCCCAATACCTGTAGGGGTGGGACCCGCGGCAACCTGAAGTTCACAGGACAGCAACACCACGGTGGCCACCCATTAACGTGGCCCGCCTACCTTTCGGTCTGATCATTCCCGGGGACCTGCCCGGAAGCACCGAAAGGAAGCCCAGATGGCATTCAACCGTCGCTCGTTTCTCACCGCCGCCGGCCTCGCCGGGGTGGGCGCCCTCATCGCCCCCACGGCGAATGCGCTGAGTTCTTCGAGCAGCCTCAGCAGCCGCAGCTCCTCGAACGGCCTGCTGGTCCCCGACCGACCGAGGCTGACCCATGGGGTGGCCACCGGCGACGTCCGCGCGGCCGGCGCCCTGCTGTGGACCCGCTCCGATCGTCCGGGGCGGTTGTTCGTGGAGACCTCCGCCACGGAATCATTCAGCAACGCGCGCACCTTCCGGGGTGATGTCCTGAATCCGAACACCGACGGCACAGGCAAACTGCGGTTGACGGGCCTGGAGCCGGGTCAGCAGATCCACTACCGCGTCCACGTCGAGGATCTGCACACCGGCCTGCTCTCTGAACCTGTGGCCGGAACCTTCCGCACCGCCCCGGCCGATCAGCGCGACATCCGCTTCCACTGGTCCGCCGACGTGGCCGGACAGGGTTACGGCATCAACCCGGACATCGGCGGCATGACCGCCTGGTCCACGATGGCCTCCCGAAACCCGGACTTCTTCCTGCACTCCGGCGACACCATCTACGCCGACAACCCCATCGAGGAGACCGTCACCCTCGAGGACGGACGCATCTGGCGCAACATCACCACCGAAGCGAAGAGCCGCGTCGCGCAGAGCCTCGACGACTACCGGGGCAACTACGCCTACAACCTGCTCGATGAGCATTACCGTTCCTTCAACGCGCAGGTGCCGTCGATCGTTCAGTGGGACGACCACGAGACCGTGAACAACTGGTACCCGGGCGAGACCCTGGACCTGCCGGAATACAGCGAGTCCAGTGCCGATGTGCTGGCGGCACGCGCCTTCCAGGCCTTCCACGAGTGGCAGCCGGTGGACCCGACCATGGCGGTCGACGGCCGCATCTACCGCAGGATCTCCTACGGCCCTCTGCTGGACATCTTCATCCTGGACATGCGCTCCTACAAGGACCCCAACCCGCTCAATTACCGTGGCACCGACTCCGACGGACACGTCCTCGGCGCGGAGCAGGAGAAATGGCTGATCGAATCGGTCAACTCCTCGACCGCGACCTGGAAGATCATCGCCAACGACCTGCCTCTGGGCATCATCGTGCCCGACGGTGAGCACCAGGAGGGTGTGGCCGACGGGGGCCCGGGTGAGCCGGCCGGCCGCGAGGTGGAACTGGCGCGCGTGCTGCGCGGCATCCGGGACGTGCGCAACGTGGTCTGGCTGACCGGCGACGTCCACTACACCGCCGCTCACCACTATCACCCGGAGCGCGCCGCCTTCCAGGACTTCTCCCCCTTCTGGGAGTTCGTCTCCGGCCCACTCAACGCCGGTGGCTTCGGCCCCAACGACATGGATTCCACCTTCGGTCCGGAGGTGGTCTACTACCACGGCCCGGACTACGCGAACCAGTCCCCGCTGGACGATATCCAGCACTTCGGTGAGGTGGACATCAACGGTGAGACCCGCGAGCTGACCGTACGCCTGTTGACCACCCGGGGAACGGAACTGTTCACCCAGGTTCTCAAGGCTGAGTAGCGCGGCCCGTCGAGAAGACGCCGGTCAGGAGAGCAGTCGCTTCGGCGCTCTCGCCTCCCACGCCTCCGCGAGCAGTTCCGCCAGCACGCTGGCGTGCCTCCGGAAGTGGTCGGTGGTGAAGAATTTCTCCGGGTCCGCCTGCAGCAGGATCTCCCTGTCGTCGGGGCTCGCCCGCCAACAGACGAGCACCCCGGGTTCTTCACGGAGACGGGCGAAGATCCTGCCCGCCACATAGAAGGCCGGGGTGCCGTAGCTGGGTTTCTCGGTCACCTCCGGCAACCGGGTGGCCAGCCGACGGACCCGATCCTCGCCGATCATGGTCAGCTGTGCTGCCAGGCGCAGGAGGCGGAGATTCCCGGCTCGGTGCGGCCTTCGTTGGAGGTGCCGTACCAGTACGCGCCGCGCGGCAGTGCCGACGTCACCGCCTTCGTGGCCTCCCGCAGGTTCAGTTCCGAGGATCCGTTGACCACCACGCGGTGGAGGACCTCCACGCTGGGGACATGGCCTTCGGCCTGTTCGAACTGGCTGACGAGCATGTTGTCGGGCTCGCAGGTCAGATCCACGATCTGCGAGTGAACGGACTCGGCCGCATAACCGGATTCAGCCAATCTGGTCGGCATCTTCTCCGCCACGGCCTCCCACTCGGAAGGCCGGATGAGCAGGTTCAGGTCGGTTGAGATCTCCCGCATGGTCGACTCCTCTCAGGGCACCTCGGTGACGATGACTGTTGATTCCACCGTACGCTTCCCACCACCCCGGGAACCAGCACCCGGGAGGGCCCCGGCCCTACTCCCCTTCCAGCACCTTCCGGTCCGGCTCGCTGAGTTCGACCTGCTCCAGCAGCTCGGGGCGCACCGCCTGAGTGCGCTTGAGCGCCTGATCGCGGCGCCACCGGTCGACGCGCGCGTGGTTTCCGGAGAACAGCACCTCGGGCACCTCCAGGCCCCGCCATTCCCGCGGCTTGGTGTAGCTGGGCCCTTCGAGCAGTCCGTCGGAGAAGCTGTCCTCCTCATGGCTGCGGCGGTTGCCCAGCACCCCGGGGATCAGACGGACGACGGCCTCGGCGATGACGAGCACGGCCACCTCCCCGCCGATGAGCACGTAGTCGCCGATGGAGACCTCACGCACCCGGTAGCGGTTCGCGGCGTCGTCGATGACGCGCTGGTCGATGCCCTCGTAGCGCCCGCAGGCGAAGACGATGTGGCTCTCATTCGACCAGGCCCGGGCGTCCTCCTGGGTGAAGGGCTTGCCGGCCGGGGTGGGCACGATGAGCAGCGGCTTATCAGCCTCCTCCGGCCCGGTCGCCTCGTAACCGCGCTTCTCGACGCCCCCGACCTCGTCGTGGCGCGGCTTCTGCAGGTGCGGCAGGGAGCTGGTCAGTTCCTCGCCGTTGGCGGCGGGGCCGGTGCCCGCGGCGACGTCGTCAAGCGCGGGGCCCCACACGGTGGGTTTCATGACCATGCCCGGCCCGCCACCGTAGGGCGTGTCGTCGACGGATTTGTGGACGTCCGTGGCCCAGGCACGCAGGTCGTGCACGCCGACCGAGAGGATCCCCTGCTCGATGGCCTTGCCCAGCAGCGCGTGGCGCAATGGTTCAAGGTATTCGGGGAAAATGGTGACGACGTCCAGGCGCAGGCCAGGGGCGGGGTATTCGGCGGTGCTCACGAAAGCAGCGTAGCAAGCGGGCACCCGGGGTCTACGCTGGAGCCATGAGCACCGTCAGCTCCCCCGCCCGCCTGACCGGGGCGCTCCTGGGCGTGTGTTGGCTGGCTGTCGCCCTGGTCGCCTGCGGTCAGCCGGGGCAGGGACCGGCTGCGGAGTCCGCCCCGGGGACGGTCACTGCCACGGTCACCGAATCAGGGGCAGAACAGAACACCGGGACGGAATTCGGCATCTGCCCGACCGGGAACCTGGACGTCGCGGTCCTCGCGCAGCAGGGGGCGGCCGGCAGTGTGATCTACGCCCTGGGATTCACCAACACCTCACAGACCAGCTGCGGGCTGTCCGGATTTCCGGGCGTGAGCTTCGTCGTGGGAGTCGACGGCCCACAGATTGGGGCGGCGGCCGTGCGGGAGGGCATGGCGATCACACAGCTACTGCCGCTCGAGCCGGGTGGGTCGGTGCAGGCTGAGTTGCGGGTCAGCCGGGCCGAGCTGCATGACCCCGCGGCCTGCGGGGAGGTCATCGAGGTGGGTGGCCTGCGGATCTACCCGCCGGGAAACACCGAATCGGTCTTCCTGCCGCTGGTGGACCTGACCGGCTGCGCCTCGGAGACCGTGGAGCTGCTCACCGTGTACCCGGTGACCGCCACCGGTCAGGTTCTCAGAGGTCGAGGAGTCCCTCGGGCGGGGTGATGGTGCAGGTGCCCGCCTCCAGGTCGACCTCGGGCACAATCTCGTGGACGAAGGGGATCATCGTCTCCCGGCCACCGGTGAGCACCACCTCGAGAATTTCACCGGCCGGTCCGTGCAGGACACCGGCGACCTCGCCGATCTCCTCGCCGTCGTGGATGATGCGCAGACCCTCCAGCTCATGGTCGTAGAACCCGTCGTCCTCGTCGTCACGCTCGAGCGGGGCCGCGAAGAACTGGACGCCGCGCAGGGAGTCGGCGGTGGTGCGGTCGGACACCTCCTCGAACTTGATGAGCAAGCGGTTCTGGTGCGGGCGGGCCGCCGCCACGGTCAACTCGTGTTCCCTGGCGCCCTGTCGGCCCCGGAGAACCTCCCCCACTGCGAAGCGGATCTCGGACTCGTCGGTGGTGGGGTCAACGACGACCTCGCCACGGATGCCGTGGGACTTGATCACGCGTCCGATCATCAATTCCATGGGTCCAGAGCTTATCGGAGTACGCGACGGACCTGCGGCGTAGGGGGGAACTTCGGAAAACCACCCACGGCCACCCTCAATTATGGTTAGGCTTACCTCACATTCATTGTCACCATGGATCGAGGACCACCATGAGCCCCACCACTCCCCAGTCCCGCCCGCAGGCCACGACTCTTCCCGGATCCGGCCGCCCCGTTGAACAGGCCGCCGGGCACTGGCTGTTGGCCGGGGCCGGTAAGAAGGTCCTACGACCGGGCGGCCGGGAGACCACCTCCTGGTTGCTTGACCGGCTCGACATCCCGGGCCACGCGATCGTGGAGTTCGCCCCCGGACTCGGCGTCACCGCTCGCGAGATCCTCGCCCGCGGACCTGGCCGCTACGTCGGCGTCGACTCCGATCCGCAGGCCGTGGAGTTGATCCGCGCAATGCTGCCTTCCGGCCCCCACCGCGTGATCGAGGCACAGGCGCAGCACACGGGCCTGGCCGACGGATGCGCCGACACGGTCCTCGGTGAGGCGATGTTGACCATGCACACCGACCACAACAAGCTCGACATCATGCGCGAGGCCGCCCGCATTCTCCGGCCCGGGGGGACCTACGCCATCCACGAGATGGGTCTGATCCCGGACGAACTGCCTTCGGAGACCAAGGAGGACATCCGCAGGGCGCTCGCGCGGACCATCCGCGTCAACGCCCGGCCGCTGACCGTTCCCGAGTGGAGCACACTGGCGCAGGAGGCCGGATTCGAGGTCAGGGACACCTACCGCACCCGAATGTCGCTGCTCGACCCACACCGGATGATCGCCGACGAGGGACTGGTCGGCACCGCCCGCATCATCGGCAACGTGGTGCGCCAACCGCGGGTACGTCGACGGGTGATGGGCATGCGGAAGGTCTTCACCGACAACCACCGGCACCTCGCCGGTATCGGGATGATCCTCACCCGCACCGATGAGGCCGGGAAATAGGCCACGCCCCGACCGGTACGCACGGTTAGGCTCGGAAAGAACAGACCACCACCACGACGAGCACCAGGAGAACACATGGAGACCCCATCGGAGTCCATCATCCCCGCCAACACCCCTGAGCGCTTCGGCGGGGCGGGAGTCCCCGACTCCGACTCGATGACCGTGCTGCCGCTCACGGAACTCGCCCCGACCCCGAACCCGGCGCGACCGCGGCCTGCCGTCAAGCGCCTCCTTCAGGGGGACGGCGCGAACCTCATCGCCTTCACCTTCGCACCGGGACAGGACCTGCCCGACCACGAGGCGGCCCACCCGATCACGGTGCAGTGTGTCTCGGGGACGCTGGACTTCGGATGCGACGGTGAAACCGTGCGCCTGTCCCCGGGCACCGTCATCCACCTGCGGGAGCACGTCACTCACCGGGTGGACTGCCCGGCCGACGCCCCGGACGAGGAGAACGTGCTGCTGCTGTCGATGCTCACCGGAGAACGGCACCGGGACTGATCCGCTTTTTGGGTATCCGGCCTGTACCCGTGCGGGTGTAGGCCGCCCCTCCCCCGGCATCCTGGCTGCGCCGGGGCATTCCTGCCGGTCATTGCCCTCGCGATGATGGTGCCCGACCAGCTCGATCAACGCGGACCGGTGGACACCGCGCCCCCGGGAACGCGAAAACCGCGCCCCCTCCGTGTGAACGGACGGCGACGCGGTCGTCGACAGGTGACCGGGGAGAATTACTCCGCGGACTCCTCGGCCGGAGCTTCCTCGGCAGCCTCGGCGGCCTTGGCCTCGTCGGCGGCAGCCTTCGCGGCGGCCTCCTTCTCAGCTGCGGCCTTGGCCTCAGCCTCTTCCTTGGCCTTCTTGCGCTTCTCAGCCACGACGTCGACGGACGGGCCGTCGTTCGCCTCGGAGAGGGCCTGGTTGAACAGGTCCAGCCTGGACGGCTTCTCCTCGGCGACCTTCAGGGTGCCCTCGGCACCCTCGAGGCCCTTGGCCTTCTGCCAGTCACCGGTGACCTTCAGCAGGGCGAGAACCGGCTCGGTCGGCTGCGCGCCGACGCCCAGCCAGTACTGGGCGCGCTCGGAGTCGATCTGGATGAGGGACGGCTCCTGCTTCGGCTGGTAGACACCGATGTTCTCGATGACCTTGCCGTCGCGGCGGTTACGGGCGTCGGCGATGACGACGCGGTAGTGCGGGGCACGGATCTTACCCATACGCTGAAGCTTGATCTTGACAGCCATGATGGCTCCTTCTGGTCACTGGGCAGTTCAGACGCCCGCCGACGTGTCACGGCGGGCCGGTTCAACCCTTGGATTTGGCTGCGTGTGACTCAGACCGGCCGACCGGGGTCGGTGACGGTATGACGGCAGCATGAACGTTTTCGGTGCCTGCGACGGGTGACTGGGCCGATACGGCCACGCATCCCCGCAGACAACTCGAACAACTATACCGCCCGGGGTCTGAGATCGAGAAATCCCCGGCCCCACCACTTCCCCGCAGCGCGAGGGGTGGTCGGTCCCGGGGACGGTCCGGGCGGGTTACTTCTTGCCGCGGCGTTTCATCGCCTCGTTGAAGTCGAGGTTGGACAGGTCGATGTCCTCCATGCCCTTGGGCAGCTGACCGCCACCACCCGGCAGGCCCGGCAGGCCACCGGGCATGCCGCCACCAGCACCTGCGTCGCCCATCTGCTCCTGCATCTTCTGCAGCTGAGCGAAGTCCGGCATCCCGGGCATCCCCGGCATGCCGCCACCCGGCATTCCCGGCATGCCACCGGGCATCTGCGGGCTGTTCGGACGATTCTTCGCCGGCTTCCGCTTTCCGCCCTTGCCCTTGCGGCCCTTGGGCTTCTTCTTCGTGGCGGAACGGTTCATGCCCCCGCCCATGCCGAACTGGCCGGCCATCTTGCCCATCATCTTCTTCGCCTCGTAGAAGCGCTCGACGAGCTGGTTGACGTCGGCGACCTCGACACCCGAACCGGCGGCGATGCGCTTGCGGCGGGAGGCGTTGAGGACCTTCGGGTTGTCCCGCTCCTCCGGGGTCATGCCGCGGATGATCGCCTGGATGCGGTCGAGCTGCTTCTCGTCGACCATGTCGGCCATGTCGTTCATCTGCTTGCCGCCGGGCAGCATCTTCAACAGGTTGCCGATGGGTCCCATGCGCCGGATCATCAGCATCTGGTCGAGGAAGTCCTCGAGGGTGAGCTCACCGGTGCCGATTTTCGCGGCGGTGGCCTCGGCCTGCTCCTGATCCAGCACACCTTCGGCCTGCTCGATCAGGGAGAGCACGTCACCCATGCCGAGGATGCGGCTGGCCATGCGCTCCGGATGGAAGACGTCGAAGTCCTCGAGCTTCTCACCCGTGGAGGCGTACATGATCGGCTTGCCCGTGACCTCACGGATCGACAGGGCGGCACCACCGCGGGCGTCGCCGTCGAGCTTGGTGAGCACCACGCCGGTGAAGTCGACGCCGTCACGGAAGGCCTCGGCCGTCTGCACGGCGTCCTGGCCGATCATGGCGTCGATGACGAAGAGGACTTCGTCCGGCTGGACGGCGTCGCGGATGTCGCGGGCCTGGGTCATCAGCGTCTCGTCGATGCCCAGTCGGCCGGCGGTGTCGATGATGACCACGTCGTGCAGGCTGCGCCTGGCTTCCTCGATGCCGCTGCGGGCGACATCGACGGGATCGCCGTGGGAGGTACCCATCTCGTGATCGTAGGAGTCCACGGAGGTGCCGGGGTCCGGGGCGAAGGTGGGCACCCCGGCGCGCTCGCCGACGATCTGGAGCTGCTGGACCGCGCCCGGGCGCTGCAGGTCACAGGCCACCAGCATCGGGGTGTGACCCTGCTTGGCCAGGTGCTTGGCCAGCTTGCCCGCCAGGGTGGTCTTGCCGGCGCCCTGGAGACCGGCGAGCATGATGACGGTCGGCGGGTTCTTGGCCAGCTGGATACGGCGGGTCTCACCGCCGAGGATCTGGACGAGTTCCTCGTTGACGATCTTGACGACCTGCTGGGCCGGGTTCAGCGCCTCAGAGACCTCCACCCCTGCGGCGCGTTCCTTGATGCGCTTGATGAAGCCGCGGACGACCGTCAACGAGACGTCGGCCTCGAGCAGCGCCAACCGGATCTCGCGGGCGGTTGCGTTGATGTCCGCCTCGGTGAGCTTCCCCTTGCCGCGGAGGCCTTGGAGGGCACCGGTCAAACGGTCGGACAAAGACTCAAACACGTGGACACTCCCTGTGGTGGTCGAGGCGCGGGGGACTTAATTGTGAACACCCCATGCTAGCCGGTGGCCAGCACCCGGGTCACATCCCTGCCCACCCGGCCGCGGTCAATGTCGCCCGGAAGGGCGGCCTGCACGATCATTGTCGCACCCGGGGTGCGCATCGTCAGCCATGAGATCTCCGGAAGCACCGCCATCAGGGCTCCGAGGGCCGCGATCCGGTCGACGGTGCGCACCTCCAGGACGTTGCCGTGCCAGTACGTCGCGGTCGGCGCCGGGGGCACCACCGGGAGGGTGGAGTGCACGCCGGATTTGTAGGTCTGGAGGAATCCGGCTTCATCGCCGGAGTCCGCGAGCGTCTCCATGGTCGAACGGGTGTCGAACTCCGCGTGGATGCTCCCGCCGGAGGCTCGGACCACGCGCGCGCCCATGATGTTCCACGCCTTGGCCGCGAAGATGGCGAGCACGCGGACCATGCCGCGCTGGTGGTCACCGCGCCACCACACGGTGACGGTCCCGCCCACCTCGTTGACGCGCAGGCCGATCTCGTCCGGGGCGTGCACGATCGGGCGCACCGGGCGCAGGGCGGTCAGGGACCTGCGGGCCCGTGCGGCCAGGGTGCGCACCCCGGCCTCCAGCCGCCGGTTCCACACCCCGGGACCGGTGGCCTCCGAGTCCGCCTGGGTGAGGGTCTCCAGCAGATTGACGGTCAGCAGGTCGTGGTGCACCGCGTCCAGGAACGCGTCCAGGGTGGAGTCGGCGGCCGGATCGGCGGTGGCCACTAATCGGGCCATCGTGGTGTGCTCGGCCACCAGGGTCTGCGCCCGGGAGCGATCGGGCAGGTCGAGCCCCAGGCGCACGGACATGCGGGCGACGAATTCGGCGCCGACCTGCTCGTGGGGGCGGACGTGGCCCTTGCCGACGTCGTGGTAGAGCGCGGCCAGCAGCAGCAGGTCGGGACGGGCCACGGTGGTGGTGGCTGCGGCGCAGCGGGCGACGGTGGCCAGGGAATGCTGGTCGATGGTGAGGACGTGGGTGCGCTCGCGCGGCATCCTGCCCCGGATGTGCTCCCACTCGGGCACCAGACGGACCCACAGGCCATGGCGGTCGAGCGCGTTGACCACGTCCGGGGTGTGATCGGGCGAAGAGAGCAACGCGAAGAAATCGTCGGCGGCGGCGGCGGGCAGGACGGTGGGCGGCTCCGGCAGGTCGGCCAGCTGCCGCCAGGTGCGCTCGCTCACGGGCAGGCCGGTGCGGGCGGCCGCCGCGGCCACCCGCAGCAGCAGCGCCGGGTCGGTGAGGTCGGGCCGGCGGGAGAGGGTGATCATCCCGCCGGCGTCGACGACGTCGAGATCGAGCGGGCGACGTGGGCCGGGCCGGGTGCGCGTGGCTCTGCGGGCGAGCACCCCACCGGCGGTGGCCAGGCCGGCGCGCAACGCCTCGTCTACGGTGCGGGCGGCCTCGGCCAGCGCGGTCGTCAGGGCGTAGCGGTCGGGGAAACCGAGCTGCTGCGAAATGTCGGCGGCGAATTCGGGGTCGAGGACGTCGCGGCGGCGCCGGGCCTGGACGTGCAGGAGGGTGCGGGCGTCGAGAAGCAGGCGGTGTTCGTCCGTGAGCGGGGGCGCGTCGCAGAGGTTGCCCAGCGCCAGGGCACGCAGCAGTTCGATGTCGCGCAGGCCGCCGCGACCGTGCTTGAGGTCGGGGTGGGTCATGGTGACCACGGAGCCGGAGCGGCGCCAGCGGGCGATCGCGGCGTCGACGACCCGGGGGAAACCAGTCTGCACCGCGCGCCGCCACCGGTCGAGGACCAGGGCGCGGGTGTGGGCCACGAGATCCTCGTCGCCGGCGACATGGCCGAGGTCGAGCAGCGCCAGGGCGGCGGTCGGGTCCCCCGAGCGGCCGGAGAGCATCCTGGTGCAGTCGGTGGGGCTGCGCACGGTGTGGTCGAGGCTGAATCGTGCGTCCCAGACGGGGTACCACACGCGCTCGAGCTGGTCGGGGCTCGGCGGCTGGTTGTCCGGGTGCAGCAGGATCAGGTCCAGATCCGAGTGCGGGGTCATCTCCCCGCGGGCGAGTGAGCCTGTCGCCGCGAGTGCCGTGCCGGCGGGCAGGTCGAGGGTGGTGAGCACTGCGCGTGCCCGCTCCCCCGTCTGCTGCCGGAGCAGGGCTGGGTCAGAGTGCGTCATTGTCGCGGTCGCCGGTGCGCACGCGGACGACGTGCTCCACCGGGGTGACCCAGATCTTGCCGTCGCCGATCTTGCCGGTGTAGGCGGCGCGGGTCACGGCGGCGAGGACGTCCTCCAGCAGCTCGTCGCGGACGACCAGCTCGATCTTGATCTTGGGCACGAATTCGGTGGCGTATTCGGCCCCGCGGTAGACCTCGGTGTGCCCCCGCTGCTGGCCGAAACCCTGGGTCTCGGTGAGGGTCATGCCGTGCACGCCCAGCTGGTCGAGCGATTCCCGGATGTCGGAGAGGGTGAAGGGCTTCACCACTGCGGTCACGAGTTTCATGTCGGTTACTCCTTGGTCTGTTCGGGAACGTCGGTCGATGCGTCGGACTCAGGGCCGGTGGCCGAGGTGGCCGGCGTGGGCCCCTCGCGCCGGTCCTGTCCCAGGGTCAACGCCGTCAATCCTAGCGTCGGAGGCTCGGCCCCCGTGGCGATGAGACTGCCGCGGCGGATCTCAGGGCCGAAGAGGTCGTAACCGGTCTCGCGGTGTTCGGCGGTGTCGACGCCGTGGGCCTCATCCTCCGGCGTGATGCGCCAGCCCATCGTGGCCTTGAGAACCAGGGCGATCAGGGCGGTGACCACGGCGGTGAAGACCATGGCGACGACCGCGATGACGACCTGGACGGCGAACAGCTGCAGGCCGGGGACGCCCCCGCCGGTGAACAGGCCGGTGTCGGTGGCCAGGAGGCCCACGCCGATGGTGCCCCAGAGGCCGGCGACGAGGTGGACGCCGACGACGTCGAGGGAGTCGTCGAAGCCGAAGCGGTACTTCAGGCCGACCCCGAGGCAGGCGAACCCACCGCCGACGACACCGATGAGCAGGGAGGACAGCGGCGCCAGGGCGCCGGCGGCCGGGGTGATGGTCACCAGGCCGGCGACGACGCCCGAGGCGGCGCCGAGTGAGGTGGGTCGGCCGTCGCGGATACGCTCGACGGCGAGCCAGCCGAGCATGGCGGCGGCGGTGGCTGCGGTGGTGTTCAGCCAGGCCAGGCCGGCCAGACCGTCGGCCGCGAAGGCGGAGCCACCGTTGAAACCGAACCAACCGAACCACAGCAGGGCCGCGCCCAGCATGACCAGCGGAAGGTTGTGGGGGCGCTGCGGGATGTGCGGGAAACCGGAGCGGCGGCCGACGATCAGCGCCACGACGAGCGCGGCGGTGCCGGCGGAAATGTGGACGACGGTGCCGCCGGCGAAATCGATTGGCGCGATGGTGGCTTCCCCGTCCGTGGTGCCGAAGATCCAGGCCGACAGGGAGCTCTCTGCGTGGGAGAGCAGTCCCCCACCCCAGACCATGTGTGCCAGCGGGAAGTAGACCAGAGTGGCCCAGGCGCCGGAGAAGACCAGCCAGGTGCCGAACTTCACGCGGCCGGCCAGGGCGCCGGAGATCAGCGCGGTGGAGATCACGGCGAAGGTGAGCTGGAAACCCACGTCGATGACGTTGGCGTAACCGGATGCGCCCGCGAGGTAGTCGCCGGTTTCGTCGGTGATCGAGTTGCGCAGGCCGAAGAACTCCAGGGGGTTGGCGACGATCCCCCACAGCGACTGGGTGCCGTAGGACATCGACCAGCCCCACAGGACGTAGACGACGCTGACGACGCCGAGGGTGCCGAAGGACATCATCATCATGTTGAGGACGGAACGACGACCGGTCATGCCGCCGTAGAACAGTGACAGCGCGGGGGTCATGAGCAACACCAGGGACGCCGAGATCAGCATCCAGCTGGCGTCGCCCGACGCCTGCACGACTTCATCTGCGTTCATTGCGGACCTCCTTGAAAGTGGGCCGGAAATATGGGGTGGGACTAGTTTCTATCGGACTATCGGTAACCGACACCGGTGACTATAGCTCGATAGAAACTGTTTCGATAGGTCAACAGGTAGAAAAGTGGGGACCCACCCCCGGCCGGGTGAAACGACCACACCCCGCCGCGGGGAGGAACAGTCCTCCCCCGCGGCGGGGTGTGGTGGAGCCGGACAGGCGCCGGTGGGCTCAGTGCTCCCTCGACGTGCCCGGGGTTCCGGGGGACGCGGAGGGCCAGGGGCCGGGGCCCTCCTCGGTCAGCAGCTTCGTGTCATCGAAGATGGGATCGACCATGGGGGTCTTGCGCAGCAGCGCCGCGCGAGCGAGCAGGATCGAACCGATCGACGAGGTGCCGAGCAGCAGGAGGATGATCGCCAGGAACATCAACAGGTTCAACCACCCCGGTTCCCGGAGGAAGACGCCGAGGACGACCATGACGATGCCGATGCCACCGGCGGTGCCGATGACCGACAGACGGGTGTAGACGTC
>CAYSIP010000024.1:0-20311 GCA_964431055.1 uncultured Corynebacterium sp.
ATCTCCCTGGTCGGATCGGTGACCATCAAGCGCCGCCGCATCTGGGTGCGCCTGATTCCGTCCGAGGACGGCGCCTCCACCCGCGTGGAGCTCGGCGGCCTCGCACGCACCGACCGCGCCGGCTGGGGATCCGAATTCGAGGAGATCCACCGCGCGCTGTTCGGCCTGCCGGACCCGGACGACCTGGATGAGGATGAGGATGAGGACGAGCTCGTTCCGGTGGGCACCGCGCGGGAGTGAGTGGACGACCAGCAGTCAGACCCGGGTCCCCGCCCGGTTGACGCCCCTGGCACCGCGTGGCCCGGCCAGCCAGGGTTAGTCCTTCGGCGGGGCGTGATCTCCACCTAAAGTTGGAGGATTCCGGGGGCTGAGCTTGGACCCGCCTGTTCAGGTGGGGTACCGTCACTCGGGTAGGACCCCGTCTGGGGCGGGGTCAACAAATTGAATCCACCACGACTTCTAGTGAGGGTGTCCCCGCGCTCATGCCTGTCAATCAGACTCTCTCCAACTTCTCCGACACGGCCTTCCAGACGGCCTTTGTCGTCTATCTGCTCGCCCTGGTGCTCTCGCTCGTCTACTACGGCAAGATGCAGGGCGTCATCGACGCCCGCCGGGCCCGGGAGCGGGTGGGGGAGAAGGAACTCGTCACCGTGGGCGCAGGTGCGGACGGCACCGGTGACTCGGTGGCCGCTGGTGCCGTGGAGGACGCGGCCCTGAGCGATGAGGAATTCGCCGGCCGGGAGGCCTCCGCCAACAAGTGGGGCGGAATGACCCAGGCCCTGGTCTGGGTGGGCGTGATCATCCACGTCGTCTCCGTCGTCCTGCGTGGCCTGGCCACCGCGCGGTTCCCCTTCGGCAACCTCTACGAGTACGTCCTCGTCATCACCGCGTTCACGATGGCGGCCGCCGCGATCGTGATCCAGCGCAAGGAATGGCGGGTGGTCTGGCCCTGGCTGCTCACCCCGATCCTGGCGCTGCTGTTCTTCGGTGGCACCGAGCTCTACGCCGAGTCCGCCCCGGTGGTGCCCGCCCTGCAGTCCTACTGGCTGCCGATCCACGTCTCCACCGTTTCCTTCGGTGGCTCCATCGGCATTCTCTCCGGCCTGGCCTCCCTGCTCTACCTGCTGCGCATCTGGCAGCCAAAGGGCAAAGAGCGGGGCTTCTTCGGGGCGTTGGCCAAGCCGTTGCCGAGTGCGAAGAAGCTCGACGGCCTGGCCTACAAGGCCGCCATCGTCACCCTTCCCACCCTCGGCCTGGGCATCGTCCTCGGCGCGATCTGGGCGGAGGCCGCCTGGGGCCGCTTCTGGGGCTGGGACCCGAAGGAGACCGTCTCCTTCATCACCTGGATCCTCTACGCCGCCTACCTGCACGCCCGTGCGACCGCCGGTTGGCGTGACCACAAGGCCGCCTGGATCAACATCCTCGCTCTGGCGACCATGATCTTCAACCTCTTCTTCATCAACATGGTCGTCTCCGGCCTGCACTCCTACGCAGGCCTGAACTAACCGGCCAGTCGGGTGACGGCGGCATGACACACCGGCGACACGGGGCGGAAGCTCCGTGCCGCCGGTTCGTGTTTTCCGGCCGGTCCCCGACTCTGCCCTGGGTCGAGCCCGGAGCGGTGTTCACCAGGCGGGAAGAAATGACCCCCGGCAGACGTTGAAGGGGAATGGACCGCACGATCCCCGATAAGAATGAGAGAGTCCACCAGAATTCATGAGTGATCACGACGCCGCACACCTGTTGTTCTCCCCGGTCGAGCTCGGCGAACTCCGCCTGAGCAACCGGCTCGCCATGGCCCCGCTGACCCGGATCCGGGCGGAGACCGACGGCACCCCGAATGAGCTGATGAAGGAGTACTACGCCCAGCGGGCATCCTTCGGGATGATCATCACCGAGGGCACCTGGCCCATCCAGGAGGGCCGCACCTGGGGTCGACAGCCCGGCATTGAGACCGAGGCCCACGTCGCCGCCTGGCGGGAGATCACTGACGAGGTGCACGCCCGCGGGGGTCGCATCGTCATGCAGATCATGCATGGTGGACGCATCTCGCACCCGGAACTCTCGGGCACGGGGCGCACCGTGGCCCCCAGCGCCATCGCCGGCCCGGATCCGATCCGCATCTCCACCGGCAAGGTGGACGCCCCGGTTCCCCACGCCCTGAGCGAGGATGAGATCGACGAGGTCATC
Source organism: uncultured Corynebacterium sp. (assembly GCA_964431055.1). GTDB lineage: Bacteria > Actinomycetota > Actinomycetes > Mycobacteriales > Mycobacteriaceae > Corynebacterium. The sequence goes on from CAYSIP010000024.1 coordinate 2,191, forward strand.
GGGCAGTTCGTGGCCGGCGCGCGCAACGCCATGGCCGCGGGCATGGACGGGGTGCAGGTGCACGGTGCCAACGGCTACCTGATCCATGAGTTCCTCGCGCCGAGCTCGAACACGCGCACCGACGCCTACGGCGGCAGGCCGGAGAACCGCGCCCGCTTCGCCATGGAGGTCGTCACCGCGGTGGCTGAGGCCATCGGCGCGGAGAACACGGGTCTGCGTCTGTCCCCGGAGCACAATATCCAGGGCGCCCTGGAAGAGGACCGGGAGGACGTGCTGGCCACCTACCTGGCCTTCGCCGACGGGGTGGCGGACCTGGGCCTGGCCCACGTCGAGCTCGTCCACCATGAACCCGAGGGCGACCTGGTCCAGCAGCTCCGGGAGGCGTTCGGGGCCCCGGTCATCCTCAACACCGGTTTCAGCCGTTTCGTCGACCGTGAGGCCGCCCTGGGGTTGGTCGAGAACGCGGGTGCGGATGCGGTGTCGGTGGGCCGGTTGGCGCTCGCGAATCCGGACCTGGTGCGGCGCTGGCGCGAGGGCGCCCCGCTCAACGAGCCGAACCAGGACACCTTCTACGTCGGCGGCGCGAAGGGCTACACAGACTACCCGGTGCTCCAGCACAACTAGGCCACACCGGTTGAACAGGCCGGGCCAGGGGATGCACCTGACCCGGCCTGGTTGTCTTTCCGGGGGTCCGGTCAGGAGGCCAGCGGCAGCTCCCAGGAGTCGCCCGGCAGCAGTCGGTGGTGGATGCCCCGGACCGCCACGTTGACGGCGTTGACGGAATTCGGGTCGAGACGCAGCCGGGCGTTGTGGTGGGTGAGGTGCACGTCGATGGACTGGCCACGGTAGTGCACCTGGAAGCCCACCCGCGGCAGTTCCCGGGGCAGACGCGGATCCAACATGAGGATGCCTGCCCGGGTCTTCAGGCCACCGTAGGAACGCAGGATGATGTCGACGGTGCCCGCCATCGCCCCGATATGGATGCCTTCCTTGGTGGAACTGCCCTGCCCATCGGACAGATCGGCCTGCAGGGACTCCTCGAAGAATGCCCAGGACCGGGAGGGGTCCAGCTCCGCCATCACCCGGGAGTGCACCAGCTGGCTCAGGGAGGATCCGTCGCTGGTGTGCCGGAGGTAGAACTCGACGGTGCGCTCGATGACGTCCTGGCTCAGGTCATAACCCAGACGGGCGAACAGGATGCGCAGTTCCTCCGTGTTGAAGAGGTAGAAGAGCATCAGCAGGTCCGCCTGCTTCGACAACTGGTAGTTGTTCGGGCTGTCACCCTCATCGGCCAGGATGAGGTCGAGGCGGCCGAGGTCGTCGTAGCGCTGCTCGTACTCCCCCCAGGGGAATTCCTTCAGGTTCTCGTAGCCGTCGAACTGGCTGATGATCCCGTCGGCGTGGAAGGGCACGCGCAGGCGGCGGCTGATGTGCTCCCACCGCTCCATTTCCCGGTCGGTGATGTCGAGGCGGTCGCGCAGCACTGAGGTGTCGTGGGGGTCGAGGGCGGCGAGCGCCTCGGCGGCCCGCACGAGCGTCCAGGAGGCGAGCACGTTGGTGTAGGTGTTGTCGCGCAACCCCTCGCCCGGGGCGTCCGGGTAACCGTCGTGGAATTCGTCGGGGCCCATGACGCCGCTGATGCTGTAGCGGTCCTCCTCCGAATTGTGTTCGGCGTTGCTGGCGAACAACCTGGCTACCTCAATGATCAGTTCCGCGCCGACGTCGGTGAGGAAGGCGAGGTCGTCGGTGGCCTGGTAGTACTGCCAGACGCTGTAGGCGATGGCCAGCCCGATGTGGTGCTGGTTGCGGGAGTTGTCCGGCATCCAGTTGCCCGTCAGCGGGTTGAGCAGCATCGGCGCGGTCTCCTCGCGGCCGTCGCTGCCGCTGCGCCACGGGAAGAGTGCTCCCCGCAGGCCGGCCTCCCGCGCCGCGGCGCGGGCTTCCCCGAGCCGGCGGTGGCGGTAGAGCAGCAGGGCGCGGGTGAGGGCGGGCTGGCGCAGGGTGAGCATGGGATAGACGAAGAGCTCGTCCCAGAAGTGTTGTCCGCGGTAGCCTTCGCCGTGCAGGCCGCGGGCGGGGACGCCGGCGTCGAGGTCCGGGTTCACGGAGGCCACGCACTGCAGCACGTGGAAGATGTGGAGGTTCAGCGCCAGGGAGTTGCGGCGGGTGGTGTCCAGCTCCATGCCGAACACCTCCCACCAGCGGTTCCAGCGCTGCACGTGGTCGGCGTGAAGAGCGTCGAAATCGCCGGCCCGCCGGATCCGCTTGTCGACGTCGAGATGCGGCGTCGACAGCGCGCGGTCCCGTGAGCTGACGGCCGCGGCGATCTTCTCGATGGTCAGCGGCCGCCCCGGCGTCAGTTCGGCGTCGAAGACGTGGCCGACGGCGCGTTCCGCATCTGATGGGCGCCCCTCGGCGGGATCGGAATCCGGTGCCGACACCGAGGTCCGGGTGGCCAGCGCGAGGGTGACGCCCGACTGGGTGGTCGTCGTCTCCAGGGCGGCGGTGCGTCCGTCCAGGTGGTGGATGACCGGGGTACCCAGGTGGCGGTTGACCAGTTCGGCGTCTTCAGCCACGTTGTCGTTGGTGACGTCGGCGTCGATCCGGGAGACCACCCGGACCTCGCCGTCCCAGTTCTCCGGCTCCACAGTCATGCGCAGGGCGGCCAGGTGCGGGTCTGACATGGACTGGAGCTGCTCGGTGACGATGCGGGTGATGCGCCCCTGTTCGTCGCGCTGGCGGATCACCCTCCGCAGCACGCCCTTGCGCATGTCCAGTTCCTGGCGCAGGTCCAGGATCTCGTCCTTGGCGGGGTGCAGGGTACGCCCATCGACGGTCTCCACGCGCAGGAACGTCCAGTCCGGTGCTTTCACCAGGTGCTCGGTCTCCATCGAGGTGTCCCCGATCTGTGAGGTCACCCGGTTGAAGATGCCCGCCAGGTAGGTCCCGGGGTAGTGCACCTTCCCGGCCGGCGCGCCGGGGACGGCCCCGCGGGTCCCCCAGTAACCGTTGGACAGGGTGCACAAGGCTTCCCGGGAGTGCTCGTTGTCGGGCTCGAAGCCGTCGTAGGCCAACAGCCAGGCGTGCGGGCGGCTGTTCTTGCCCACATGCCACCCGGCATGCAGGTCCATTTCTCCGACGTCGGTGAGCACCCGGTCGGCACCGCCCTCCCACAGCTGGGCGCCGGCGCCCCCGCGGTCCACGCCGACGACGAGTCCAAAGCCACCGGCATGCGCGGCGTGTACCCCGGAGCGGGCGTCCTCGAACACGGCGCACTGCTCAGGTGAGAACCCCAGTCGGCGCACCGCCTCCACGAAGAGCGCCGGGTCGGGTTTGCCGGGCAGGCCCAGCTCGACGGCGTCGTTGCCGTCGATCCGCACGTCGAACAGATCGGTCAGCCCGGCGTTCTCCAGGATCGGCACGCTGTTACGGCTCGAGGTCACCAATGCGGTGGGAGTCCCCTGCCCGCGCAGTCGGTGCAGCAGGCGTCGGGTGTCGGGAAAGACCTCGACATCCTGGCGGCGCAACGCCTCGTCGAGGAAGCCCTGCTTGCGCTTCGCCAGCCCGTGCACGGTGAATGCGCCCGGTTCGTCGTCCGGGGTGCCTTCGGGAACAGTGATCCCACGGGCGGTGAGAAAGGACTGGACCCCTGCCTCACGCGCCCGACCGTCGACATGCGCCCGGTAGTCCTCCTCCGGATCGAACAGCGCCTGCTCCGGGGCGACGGAACGGATGACCTCATCAAAGAGTGCCTTCCACGCGGTGGCGTGGATGCGAGCGGTGTTGGTCACCACGCCGTCCATGTCGAAGACCACCGCCGAGAGAATCGGACCATGGTCGGCTGACTGTGGGGGAAGGGACACTGGGAAATACCTCCTGGAGACGCCGACGGGGGCCCGCGGCTGGTTGGTTGGCTGGCAGGGGTCGGCGGGCACCCGGGACGAGTGCGCCAGGCTCAACCCGCGGCGGTCCATTGACCCCGGTTTCCCGTGTGGCCTGCCGACGAATGCTCCCCGGCGCGAACCCATGGGGTGCGGCAGCATGCTGGTGCCCGATGCTACAGAAAGTTTCCCACCGTGAAATCCCGGCGGAACCCGCTGTGCGCGCGATGTGGGGAGACGGACACGCCCCCTGGGGGATACTGCAATAATCGGGGTGGAAATTGTCTAACAGGGGAGAAAGTGATGTCCGGTCCACGGAATAAGGCGGGAAAACCCGCCGGTGACGTTCCCGAGCTGTTGCAGCTCGGCGCAGAACTCGCGGCCCGGCGACGGGCCCTGGGGCGGCTGCAACAGGACGTCGCCACCGCCGCCGGGGTATCGCGCTCCACGTTGCACACCATCGAGCACGGCGGGGCCGGGGTGCGGTGGGAGAAGGTGGCCGCGGTCGCCCACACCCTGGGCCTGCGGATGTCTTTCGGGCCCGCGGAGGACGCGGCATCGGGTGCGACGGATGTGTCAGCGGCCCCCGGGGCGTCGGAAAGCTGAGCCCCGGTCGGCGGCGTCGGGGCGCGGAGAAAGGGGAGACACACGATGGGGCACCCCCGTGTGATGCCCCCGATTTCCCCGCCGGGGTGGCTCGTCTTCTTCTCTTCAGGCACGAAGGAGAGGACTGGTCATTATGGATGCGCTGGTGTTTCTCTGGAATCCACAGCAAACTGCGCCATGAAGAAGCTTGCAAGAAACTGAGATAGAGCTTGGGATAACCTTTGACCTTCCGGTTGCCCACATAGTTTTCTTAGCTTAACTTCAGGTGCATGCCGAACTTCAAGCGTTCCCTCATTGCACTGTCCATCGCTGCCGGTATCACGGTGTCCGGCACCGGCGTCGCCGCAGCCCAGTCCTCCGACTTCTTCTCGGGTTCCTCCTCCTCCGCCGACCGACCCAGTAACAACGATGACTTCCAGGGTCGTTGGCCCGCCGGCACACTCAAGGGCAAGTACGAGACCGCCTACGCCAAGGCACTGAAGCACCAGGGTCTCAAGCAGGACGAGGTCCTCAACGACTTCTCCGAGGACGTCGCGGACCGCCTCGCCGACGGCGAGCTCGAGTTCGAGGACGGCCGCGGTTACACCCTGACCTGGGTCTTCTCTGAGGACCGCCAGTACGCCGCAGAGATCACCCGCCTGAGCACCTTCGAGGCCGAGGCCTACCTGCCGCGGATGGATGACCTGCTCGAGGACCTGCTGTCCGACAAGGACCCGTCCAACGACCGCCTCGGCTACGCCGTCTCCAGCGACAACGGTCACGTCTACCTGGTCGTCTCCGGCCCGGCTGCGCTGGCCAGCTGATACAACCCCCAGGCCCACTTCGACCCCCGTCCCGCCCACCGGGATGGGGGTCTCCTCCTGCCCCGGCCACGAAACCACTCCCCGCTATGGTTGTTCCCATGCGCATCCTGGTCACCGGCGGCGCCGGGTTCATCGGCTCCAATTTCATCCACCGCACCCTCGCCCAGCGTCCCGACGCGCGGATCACGGTGCTCGACAAGATGACCTACGCCGCCAACCCGGACAACCTCTCCGGGCTGGACGGGGAGGCGGTGGAGCTGGTCGTCGGCGATATCTGCGACACCGCCCTCGTCGACCGTCTCGTCCGGGACACGGACCTGATCGTCCACTTCGCGGCCGAGAGTCACAACGACAACTCCCTGCGTGATCCCCTGAGCTTCGTGCGCAGCAACGTGGAGGGCACCGTGGTGCTCGCCGACGCCGCGGTGGCCCACGGCGTGCGGTTCCACCACATCTCCACCGATGAGGTTTTCGGCGACCTGGCCCTCGACGACCCGGCGCGGTTCACACCCGAGACCCCGTATGCCCCCTCCAGCCCCTATTCGGCGTCGAAGGCGGCCAGTGACCATTTCATCCGGGCCCACGTGCGTTCCAAGGGGCTGCGGGCGACGATCTCCAACTGCTCCAACAATTACGGGCCGCGCCAGCACCCGGAGAAGTTCATTCCCCGGCAGATCATCAACCTGCTCAACGGTCAGGCCCCGCGCGTTTACGGCACGGGGGACAACGTGCGTGACTGGATTCACGTCGACGACCACAACGACGCGGTGTGGGCCGTCATCGAACGGGGGGAGATCGGCCGGACCTATCTCATCGGGGCGGACGGGGAGCACAGCAACCTGCAGGTGGTGGGTGATCTCAACGAACTCTTCGGACGCGGGCGCGGGGACTTCGTGCACGTCACGGACCGGCCCGGGCACGACCGGCGCTACGCCATCGACCCGTCCTCGGTGGCGGCGTTGGGATGGCGGCCGCGGCACCGGGACTTCGCGGCGGGCCTGCGGGCCACGGTCGACTGGTACCGGGACAACCCCGGCTGGTGGGAGCGTGCCCGCGCCGCCTCGGAAATGGTCTACCGGGAGACCGAGCGCGAACTCTAGTCCCCGCGCCGGGCGGCGTCGAGCGGGGTGGTGGATATCTCCTCCGGCCAACCACCCCGCCGGCTGCGGACGAGCTCCGGGAGAATGGTCCTGGCGGCCGCGGCGATGGCGGAGACCTCCGGCGGGGTCGACGGTGCGCGTCCGGCCAGCCACGGCTGCCTCTGGAAGTCGTGGGGCCGGAGCGATCGTAGGGGAAATCCATCCGTCCGGGCCGCTGTACCGGATATCCGTCCGCGGGCGACACTAGGCTCGGGGGTATGCTGCACGAAATCGCTGACCTGCCGGGCGTCTACCGCTCCGAACCCACCGTCCACCCCGATGAGCGGGGAACCTTCCACGAATGGTTCCGGGCCTCGGTGTTCGAGGAGGCCACCGGTTACCCCCTCGACCTTCAGCAGGCGAACCTGTCGACCTCGAAGGCGGGCGTCCTGCGCGGGCTGCACCTGGCCGATGTGCCCCCCGGGCAGGCGAAGTACGTGGTGTGTGTGGCCGGCCGCATCCTCGACGTCGTCATGGACGTGCGCGTCGGTTCGGAGACCTTCGGCCGCCACGTGGCGCTCGAGCTCAGTGAGGACAATCGGCACGGGGTGTTCATTCCCGTCGGTTTCGCCCACGGCTTCCTCGCCCTGGAGGACTCGACCGTGGCGTACCTGACCACCTCTGAGTACCAGCCCGGGGTCGAACGCGCGATCTCCCCCTATTCTGCGGGCATCGACTGGCCGGGCACCGGTCATCTACTCTCTGACAAGGACCGCGGGGCCATCACGCTTGATGACGCCCGCCTCGCCGGCCTGCTGCCCGACCACGATGACTGCGTCGCCTACGAGAATGAGCTCCGCGACGGCTGGGTCATCGCCAACGAGCAGGCGGGCAGCTAGATGAAGGGGATCATCCTGGCGGGCGGCACGGGTTCCCGCCTGCGCCCCATCACTCTGGGGGTGTCCAAACAGCTGGTGCCCGTCTACGACAAGCCGATGATCTACTACCCGTTGACCACGCTCATGCTGGCCGGCATCACTGACATCCTGGTCATCACCACGCCCGAGGACCGCGGCCAGTTCGAGCGGCTGCTGGGGGATGGTTCCCGCTTCGGCATCAGACTGGACTTCGCCACTCAGGACGCTCCGCGCGGGTTGGCGGAAGCGTTTCTCATCGGCGCCGACCACATCGGCGCCGACTCCGTGGCCCTGGTGCTGGGGGACAACATCTTCTACGGCGCGGGCCTGGGCACCCAGCTGCGGCGGTTCACGGACCCCGACGGCGGGGCGATCTTCGCCTACTGGGTGGCGCAACCGCAGGCTTACGGGGTGGTGGACTTCGACGCCGAGGGGACGGCCCTGTCCCTGGCGGAGAAACCCGATAACCCGTCGTCCAACTTCGCGGTGCCCGGCCTGTACTTCTACGACAACGACGTCGTCGACATCGCCGCCGGCCTCCGCCCCTCGGATCGTGGGGAGCTGGAGATCACCGACATCAACAACGAATACCTGCGCCGGGGGAAGCTCAAGGTGGAGGTCCTGCCGCGCGGCACGGCCTGGCTGGACACCGGGACCTTCGACACCCTCATGGCGGCCGGGGATTTCGTGCGCACCATCGAGCAACGTCAGGGGCTCAAGATCGGGGCGCCGGAGGAGGTGGCCTGGCGCATGGGTTATATCGACGACGCCAAGCTGGGGGAGCTGGCCCGGGATCTGCGTGCCTCCGGTTACGGGGACTACCTGCTGGGCATCCTCGACCGCGAGCGGGCGCTGCGCGGGAGGTAGCCGTTAACCGCGGGAGGTGCTCCCGCTGCCGGAACCGGGGTCAGTCTCCCCCTCGGGGTCCTCGGCCGAAGCGTTCCCGCTGCTGCTGCCCGAACCCGATCCCGGACCAGAACCGGAACCGGTTCGGTCAGTGGAATCAGAAGCGGAGGGATCGGCTGCGGTGCGCGGCTCGTAGCGTTGCTGTGCCCGCCGCATCCGCTCCTCCTCTTCCTCGGCCGCCTGCTCCCGGGCACGGCGTTCCTTGAACCGGTTTTTCTCGATGTTCCACAGAAACTCCTCGTCGTCATCCGGGCCCTTGACGGCGCGGGGCTGGTGAGGACGGGGCGAGCCGACGCGATCGCGCTTCCAGGAGCCCGGCCCGAAGGCCTTCCACACCAACACGACAGCGACGACGATGAGCAGAATGAGCAGCAGACGTCCCATGAGATCCTCCTTCTCTGTCCACCTTACGGTGCTTAGCAAGTGAGGAAAAAGGTTGAGTAGGCTCAAGGTGTGACTGCGCCTGAACCCACGACCCCGAACAATCAGCCCGAACCGCCCCAGCTCGACCCGGAGCTGCGCAAGAGGGCCAATACCGCCCTGCTCAAGTACGGTGCCGCCCGCCTGCTGCTGTTCATCGTGCTCACCGTGGTCATCCAGGGGATGGCGGCCCTCATCGGGGCCCCCGTGCCGTTGGTGATGTCCGCCCTGCTCGCACTCATCGTGGCGTTCCCACTGTCGATGCTGGTGTTCAAGAAGCTGCGCATCGAGGCCACCCAGTCCGTCGGCGCGTGGTCCGCCCAGCGCAGGGCCCGCAAGGAATGGGTCAGGCAGGAACTGGCGGGGCGCTGATCCCGGTCCCGGTCCCGGCCCCCGGCACGGCTCCGGTGCTGCGAGGTAACGGGCCCAGAGCCCTATCGCCCGAACAACAGCGCGATGATCAGCATCGCGGGCAGGGACGCGAACGTCGTCAGGAAGACCGAGTCGCGGGCGATGATCATGCCGCGTTCGTAGGTGGCCGCGTAGTTGTAGACGTTCTGCGCGGTGGGCAGGGCCGCCAGGATCACCGCGACGTAGAGCATGTCACCGTCGAGTCCGATCGCCAGGCCGATGAGCCAGGCGATCAACGGCATGCCGACGATCTTGAGCGCGGTGGCGGTGATCGCGCCGGGCCGGTCATCGGCCGAGGACAGGGCCCCACCGGCGACCAACGAGGCGCCGAAGCTCATGAGGATCATCGGGATGGACGCCCCGCCGAGGATCTCGATGGGCGCCATGATCGGCTCCGGGATCCGGATCTCCAGCACGGCGACCAGCAGGCCCGCGAAGGATGCCAGCACCACCGGGCTGAGCAGCGCGTTTTTGACCGCCTCACCCACTTTCGTCCCCGTGGAACGCCCGCCCCCGCTGTCGGAGCCGAGCGCCGCGAGAATCATCGGGGTGAACACGACCATCTGCAACAGCAGCACCGGCACCACGTGTGTGGCGTCACCGATGACGTAGATGCTCACCGGCAGGCCGATGTTGACGGAGTTGAAGTAGCTTGACGACGCCGCGCCCATCGCCGTCGTCGGCACGTCCTGGCGGAACGCCAGCACCGAGATGACGCAGTAGACGGCGGCGGTCACGGCCGTGGCCAGGGCGATGACCACGACGACGGGGGAGACGAAGTTCCCCGGATCCGACACCGCCACCGAGGAGAAGATCAGCGCCGGGGTGGCCGCGTAGAAGGCCACCCGGTTGAACATCAACCGCTCGGAACCGTCGCCGATGACTCCGCGCCGGGCCAGGAGATAACCCACCGCGATCACCGCCAAAATGATGGCGAAACCGGTCACGACCCCGCTCATGCGATGACCTGTCCGCCCCAGAACAAAGTGACGGCGGTGATCACGGCCCACAGCAGCATGGCCCGGCCCGTCGACCCGAGCACCGGGATCAGGTCGCGGCCGCCCGCGCCGCGGGTGACGGTGAGGATGCCGGAGACCGCCAGCGGCAGGGCGGCCACCGCCAGGATGGTCGGCAGGAAGACCGAGGCCAGCAGCAGGGAGACGATGAAGGGCACGGACACCAGCCCCACGTAGAGGCGGCGGGTCCACCCGTCACCCAGGCGAACCGCCAGGGTGATCTTGCCGGTCGCGGAGTCGGTGGGGATGTCGCGCAGGTTGTTGACCAGGTTCACCCCGGCCGACATCGAACCGATCGCCACGGCTCCGCCCAGGCCGACCCAGGAGACCGCGCCCCGCTGGGTGAACTCGGTGCCCAGCACGGCGACGAGCCCGAAGAAGACGAAGACGGCGACCTCACCGAGGCCGCGGTAGCCGTACGGGTTCTTGCCGCCGGTGTAGAACCAGGCGCCGGCGATGCACACCGCGCCGACGAGGATGAACCACCAGGCGCTCGCCAGCGCCAGGGCGACACCGGCCACGCCCGCCACCCCGAAGGAGAGGAACGCGGCCGCCTTCACGTGGGCCGGATCGGCGAGCCCGCCGCCGGTCAGACGTGCCGGGCCGGTGCGGTCCTCATCGGTGCCGCGCACCCCGTCGGAGTAGTCGTTGGCGTAGTTCACACCGATGATCAGCGCCCACGCGACCACCAGGGCGAGCAGGGCCCGCCACCAGGAGAAACCGCCGTAGAGTGCGGCGGCTCCGGATCCGACGATGACGGGGGAGAAGGCGTTGGCCCAGGTGTGTGGGCGGGCGCCCTCCAGCCAGTCCCGGGCTGTGGCGGGGTAGGGATGATCGATGGCCATGGCCACATTGTCCTCCATCCCGGGGTCGGATGCGCGCCCGGGTCTTATCGGCGGGAGGGGTGGGGGCGACGGCGGTGGGTCGCCCGGGTCACGCGGGGCGCGTGGGGTGCGGGGGAATCGAGAAGCTCGAGGGGCCGGCGCCATGAACCGGGCGTCGGCGAGGTGAGGTGCAGACGCTCGCCGGAAGGCAGCGGGATGTGCAGCTCGGCGGCGTGGAGGAACATGTGCGCCGCGTCCAGGTCGCGGAGGTGGCGGTTGAACCGGGCGTCGCCGTATTTCGGGTCGCCGGCGATGGGGTGGCCGGCGTGCCGGGTGTGGACGCGGATCTGGTGCTTGCGGCCGGTCATCAGGCGCACCTGCAGGAGCGTGGCGTCGTTGCGGAAACGGCGGATGACCGAGAAGCGCGTCCGGGCGGGTTGACCGCGGCCGTCGACGGTGACGAGGCCCTCCCCGGAACCGGATGGGCGGCGCAGCGGGGCGCGCACCTCGGTGATCCGGGCGGGCCAGGCGCCGCGCACCAGGGCCACGTAGCGACGGTCGATCGCGGTGTCCTCCCGCAGCACCTGCTGGAGGTGGCGGAGCATCGAGTGGGTCTTGGCGACCATGAGCAACCCCGAGGTGTCCCGGTCGAGCCGGTGGACCAGCTCCAGATCGGGGTGATCGGGCCGCAGCTGGCGTAGGGCCTCGATCACCCCCGCAGAGACGCCGGTGCCGACGTGCACCGCGACGTCGGCGGGTTTGTCGAGCACGAGCAGGGCGTCGTCCTCGTGGACGATGCTCCGCTCAATCCGGCGGAGCAGGCCGGCGGGGACCTTCGGGGGTGGGATCGCATCCGGCAACCGCATGGTGGGCAACTGGATCCGGTCACCGGACTGCAACCGGTACCCGGGTTGGACGCGGCCGTCGTTGACGCGGACCTTCCCCTTCCGGAGGTGGCGGAAGAGCAGTGTGGCCGGCACCCCCTTGAACTGCGCCCGGAGGAACTTGTCGAGGCGGCGCCCCTCGTGTTCGGTGGGGACTTCCACCACGCGGGCAGGCGACGAGAGCGTGCCCTGCGTGGAATTCATGTTTTCATTCATCGCCGAAAGACCTTAGCAGCTTAAAACAGCCTGGTGAGAGCCGCTGTGACCGGTGCCGCAGGGCGGGTTCCCGTCCCCTCCGGGTCGCGGCGCGGTGAAGTGTCGGCGGATCCCTGCGTTAGAGTGGTCCCATCATTCGACAGGGAGGTGCCTCACCCATATGTGGATCGGTTATGTGGTCGGGCAGGCGGTCAGTTTCTTCTTCACCCTGTTTCGCATGCTGCCCCTGGCCCTGAACAACCGGTTCTCCCGCGTCCGCATCCCGGAGTCGGGGGACGTGGTCATCTCCCTGACCTCCCACGGGGACCGGATCAACCGGGTGTATTTCACGCTGGAGTCCATCGCCCGCGGCCACGTCAAAGCGCCGGTCATCCTGTGGCTGGACCGGGAGGATTTCCACCGTGAGTGGCCCGCGACCCTGCGCCGCCTGGTCGCCCGCGGTCTCCAGGTGCGCTGCTCCGACGGCGACTATGGCCCGCACACCAAGTACTGGGGTCAGTTCCGTGAGTTCGCGGGCACCGGCAGGCGCGTGGCCACCGTCGATGACGACATGATCTACCCCGAGTGGTTTCTGCAGCGGCTGCTGTTCATCGGGGACCTGCGGGACGACGCCGTGATCGCCTATCGGGCGCACCGCATCGAGCTGCGCGACGGTGAGATGCTGCCTTATATCAAGTGGTCGGCGGCGGACACGTGCCGTGCGAGTTTCCTGCACTTTGCCACCGGGGTCTCCGGGGTGCTGTACCCGGCCAGCTTCATCGACTACGTCGTCGAGCAGGGGGACCAGTTCACCGAGGTCTCGCCCCGCGCCGACGACGTGTGGCTGCACGTGTGCGCCCTGCGCTCGGGCCACCCGGTACGCCAGGTGTACGCCAGCCCCCGCCACTTCGCCGTGGTGCCGACCACCCAGGCCGGCGCACTGGTCATCGGCAACACACTGATGGGGGGAAACGACGAGCAGATCAACCGCGCCTACACCGCCGGCGACGTCGCCAAGCTGGTGGAGGCCAGCGAACGGGAGGACTGAGGGGACACCGCATGCACACCAGAACACTCGGAAACCTGGAGGTCTCCGCCCTCGGCCTGGGCACCACGGGCATGACCGCCGCCGCCGCGCCGGGCGCACCCGACCGGGACGCGATGATCGCCGTGCTTCGTGGGGCGGTGGAGGAAGGGGTGAGCTTCTTCGACACCTCCGAGGTGCTCGGTCCGTACACCACCGAGGCCCTCGTCGGGGAGGCCCTGGAACCGGTGCGCGATCAGGTGCGGATCGCCACGAAATTCGGTTGGAACATCGTCGACGGTGGCAGCGACGGCCTCAATTCCCGCCCGGAGCACATCCGGCAGGTGGCCGAGGAATCGCTGCGCCGACTGCGCACCGACCGCATCGACCTGTTCCTCCAGCACCGCGTCGACCCGGACGTGCCCATCGAGGACGTCGCCGGTACCGTCGGTGAGCTCGTCGCCGAGGGCAAGGTCGCGGGCTTCGGATTGTGCGAGGCGTCGGCCACCACCATCCGCCGAGCGCACGCCGAATTCCCCGTCACGGCCGTGCAGAGCGAATATTCCCTGTGGACCCGCGACCCTGAGGCCGAAGTGCTGCCCACCTGCGCGGAACTGGGCGTCGGCTTCATCGCCTTCAGCCCGCTGGGCAAGGGCTTCTTCGCCGGCGGCGTCACCGAGGGTGACGCGGGCTCCACCAGCCCCCGCCTGCACCCCGGCAACCTGGAGAGGAACCGCGCGCTTTTCGACGCCGTCGCCGAGCTCGCCCGTGACCGGGATGCAACCACGGGGCAGCTCGCCCTCGCCTGGCTCCTGGCGAGACGGCCCTGGGTCGTGCCCATCCCGGGCACCCGGCGCCCGGAGCGGGTGCGGGAGAATGCGGCGTCGACGACCGTGGGGCTCTCGGCCGATGACATGGCGCGCCTGGATCGGATCGTCGACGAGATCGGGGTGGCGGGGGAACGCTACAACGAGACCCATCTGGGTTTCATCGACCGCTAGGTCCGACGGGGAACGGTGAGGAGATGCGTGCCGGTAGGCTGATCCCGCAGAAGCCTGACGGATGAGTTGAGGAGCCGGGGAATGGCCAGGCACAACGGAATGTCATGGAGGCTCCGGCTCGCCGCGGTGCGCTACCGCTTCGAGGAGAGCCTGTTCCTTTATCCGGCGCTGATCATGATCGTCGGGGTCGTGCTCGCGGCCGGGGCCACCGCCCTCGACGACATCATCGGCCCCGATGTGGAGCTGCCGTTCACGTTGGCCATGAGCAGCAACGCCGCCACCTGGTTGCTGTCCACGGTCGCCGGAGCGATGATCACCACCGTCGGGGTGGTCTTCTCGTTGACGGTGGTCAGCCTGCAGTTGGCCAGCGACCAGTTCTCCCCGCGGGTGATGCGCTCCTTCATCCGGGACCGGTTGAGCCAGCGCGTCATCGGGTTGTTGGTGGCCACGTTCTTCTACTGCGTCCTCGTCCTGCCGAATGTGAGCGGTGAGCCCACCGACCCGGCTCCGCAGGTGTCCCTGACCCTCGCCGTCGTACTGACCCTGATCACGGTCGCCGGCATCATCGTCCACCTGGACCATCTCTCCCACGGCCTCCAGGTCGGTAACGTGGCGCGGGTCATCACCCTCGAGGGGGAGAGTGTCGTCGTCTCGCTCGACCAGGTGCCGCCCGGCATGCGCGAGGTGAACCCGCGGGATTTCCACGAGATCCCGGACGAGGCGGTCGTCGTTCCCGCCCCGCTCAGCGGGTGGATCAGTCAGGTGGACACCAGAAGTCTGCTCAAGTTTCTCCCGGCGGGCACCACGGTGCGCATGGAGACCCGGGTTGGCGCCTACATCCATGCGGGGGAGCCGCTGCTGACCGTCTGGCCGGCGCCGCCGCCCGGTAAGCGGAAGAGGCTGACCGGGGTGATCGGGATATCTGACGCCCGGACCATGATCCAGGACGTGGACTTCGCCGTCCGTCAGCTCGTGGACATCGGGCTACGGGCGCTGAGCCCGGCCATCAATGACCCCACGACCGCCGTGGAGGTCGTTCTCCGGCTGGGCAGCCTTCTGCGCTCGGTCCTCACCGCGCCGCTCGCGCCTCCGGCCCTGAAAGATGAGGCCGGTCGGGTGTTGGTGCAACCCTGGAATCTCTCCCACGAAGAATACGTCGCCCACGCCTTCGACCAGCTCCGGCAGGCGTGCGGGAACCAGACCGCGGTGGTCGCGGCGATGCTCCGGGTGCTCCGGATGCTGGCCACCCACGTCCAGGACAATGACCGGCCGGATCTGATCCCGGCCCTGCAACGTCAGGTCCGGTTGTTGCTCGAGTCGGTGGAGGCGCGGTCGGATCTGCACCCCGAGGACGTTGCCCGTCTGCGGGCGCTGACCTCGGACGACACCGATCCCGCCGACCACAGTCGTTGACCTACTGAAACAGCTTCTCCACGCGTTTGCGGTCCACCTTGCCCGGGCCGATCAGCGGTAGGGCGTCGACGTGGTGCAGTTCCTTGGGCAGCTGCCAGCGCGGCAGGTCGTCGAGGCCCTCGATGACCTGGTCCGGGCTGGCGGCGCCGGCGTAGGCCGCGACGATCGCCTGACCCAGGCGCGGATGCGGCACCCCCACCACGCACGCTCCGGTGACCCCCTCGACGGCGAGGATGGCCTGCTCGAGCACCTCCGGGTGGAGCTTGAGACCGCCGGAGTCGATCACGGCGTCGAGGCGGCCGGTGACGGTGAGACGGCCGTCGACAAGCTCCCCGGCGTCGGAGGTGGCGAACCAGCCGGGCTCGGCGAAGGCCTCGTGATCGGGGTGGTTGCGGTAACCGGCGGCGATCATGGGGCCTCCGAGATGGATGCGGCCCGCGCGCACGCGTACCCGCGCCCCGGGGATGGGGCGGCCGTCGTAGACGCAGCCGCCGGCGGTCTCCGAGGATCCGTAGGTGGTCACCACCCTGATGTCGAGCTCCTTGGCGGCACGTGCGACCTGCGGGTTGAGCGCCGCCCCGCCGACCAGGATCGCGTCGAACACACGCAGGGCCTCGATGCCGTCGAGGGTGTCCATCGCCTTGGCCAGCTGCAGGGGGGCCAGGGAGGTGTAGATCCGGTCACCGGTGCGGGACAGTTCGGTGGCGGCCGTCGCGAAGTCGCCGACGTCGAAACCACCGGAGACGTCCTGGCACAGCGGGTCGATGCCCGCGATCAGGGAGCGGATGAGCACCTGCAGGCCGGCGATGTGGTGGGCGGGCATGGCCAGCAGCCACTGCCCCTCCCCACCGAGCAGCTGATGGGTGGCGTCGGCGCTGGAGACCAGGTTGGCGGCCGTCAGCTGTGCGCCCTTGGGGGTGCCGGTGGACCCCGAGGTGGCCACCACCAGTGCGATGTCCGGGTCGATGGGTTCCCCGGCGCGCTGGGAGTTGGTGAGCAGCGTGGTCCGCGTCGCGTCCTGGGCAGGGACGGGCAGCCAGGTGCGCTGGCCGGCGATCGCGGCCTCGAGGTCGGGGAGGATCGCGGTGGGATCGTGGGGGTCGACGACGAGGAGATCGAGGGTGCGGCTGCGGCTCATGGCTGCGATCGTAGTGGGGGCGGGGACGGAAAGGGCGCCACCTCGGAGATGAGGTGACGCCCTGGGGTGGGGTGAGTCAGGCGTTCTGCAGCTCGCGCTCGGCCTGCGGCTGGGTGTTGCGCTGGGCGATCACGGCGTCGAGGCTGTAGCGGCCGGCGCCGACGGCGGCGAAGGCCAGGAAACCGGCACCGATCGCGCCGACGAGCTCCCAGCCGCCGTTGGCGACGAAGATGCCTGCGCCCATGTGGGCGAACACGGCGGCACCCAGCATCAACAGGGCCACGACGATGCCGGTGATGCGGGTGAACAGGCCCAGGATGAGCAGGACGCCGCCGAGGATCTCGACGATGGCGACGACCGGCGCGGCGAAACCGGCGGCGGGGACACCGATGCTGTCGAAGAAGCCGGTGATGCCCTCCAGGCCGGTGATGCCGAACTTGTCCCAGCCGTGGGCGATGAGGATGACGCCGAGGATGAGGCGGGAGATGAGCTGCGCGATGTTGTTGAACGTGGTCATGGCGAGTAACACTAACTCTGAGTTGGTGACATGTCCAAATTCAAAGTTTAAAGCAATTCTGTGAGGCGCTTGAGCTGTGGAAACGAGGTAGGTTCAGGTCATGGTGACGTGGTGGCAGGAACACAATGCGACGGTGCGGGACCACGGGATCGGCACCCCGCTGCTCGACGCCGCCGTGGCCCTGCTCGACGACGTGGAGGCAGTCTTCAGCGTGACCGGCGCCGAAACCCCCGGGTGGCCTACCCCCGACTGGGATCACGAGGACAGGGACGACAGGGACATCTACGAGCGGGTCACCGAACCGGGGCGATTCACCATCGTCGCCGCTCGGGCCGAGGCCTGGATTCGGGTGCTGACGGAACGCGGCTGGGCGCGGTCCTGGACCCACGGCACCCGGCGCGTGCTCGTCCCGGTGCGTCCCGGTGCGGTGCCGTTGGTCCTGGACGTGCGCCACAACCACGGGGCGACGTTCCTGGCGGTCGGCGTCGGGGACCCGCCTTTCGAGCTCCAGGAACGCCCGGACTGCGCCTGCGATGGCTGCGACATGGGTTCCGCTGTCCTGCTCCGGGGAATCGACGAGGACATCTTCTCCGTGGTCGACGGCTCACTTGAGCTGGTCGAAGGGGCGGGAAGGCGGACGCTGCGGACCTCCTTCGGGGCTTCGCGGGGGCCGGCGTCGGGTCCTCGGGTGGTCCGGGGGGTGGCCGGTGGACCGTGGGCGGAGGAGTGGTGGCCCCGGCGGCTGGTCAAGGCGTCATTCTAGGGCGGGTGCGGCGGTTGTCCCTGAATCCCGCGATCAGTGGGCGGATACGGGATCGTGATCGCGGGCAACAGGGGAGGGCCGTGGATGACCGGGGCCGGGGACGCCGGTTTCACCGATCACCTGGCGGCCAGGCTGGGAAACAGGTACCCAATATTCAGGCTGACGGCATCGAACGTGTAACCCCTGACCGGAAAATGACAAAACCCCGGGGCGCGAGACTCCGGGGCGCGGCGAAAACCTAGTAGTAGAAGGGGAACTGCGACCAGTCCGGGTCGCGCTTCTCCAGGAAGGACTCCTTGCCCTCCACGGCCTCATCGGTCATG
>CAYSIP010000025.1:0-20206 GCA_964431055.1 uncultured Corynebacterium sp.
GATGACCTGCCGGTGCAGGTTGGACAGGTCCACCACGTCATCGTCGATGAGGATGACGCGGCCGACGCCCGCGCCCGCCAGGTAGAGCAGGGCGGGGGAACCGAGGCCACCGGCGCCGACGACGGCGACGCGGGCGTCGAGAAGCTTCTCCTGGCCCTCACGGCCGAAACCACCGAGGGTGATCTGCCGGCGGTAGCGGGCGATCTGGGAATCATGCAGGGTCATTCGATGCCCACCCACTGCGTCTTGCCGTCGGTGAGCAGCTGCTCCTTCCAGATCGGCACCTCGGCCTTGACGCGGTCGGCCAGCTCGGAAGCCGCGGCGAAGGCGTCCCCGCGGTGGGCGGCGGCGGCCAGCACGAGGAAGGCCGTCTCGCCGATGACCAGGTCACCGGTGCGGTGCGCCGTCCACAGGCGGGTGCGCGGATGCTGCGCGACCACTGATTCGGCGACCTCCCGGATGAGCCGGTCCGCGGTGGGGTGCGCGGTGTAGCTGAGGGTGGACACGCGCTGCCCGCCGTCGTGGTCGCGCACCACGCCCTCGAAGGTCACCAGAGCACCCATCGCCTCGGTGAGCGTGAGCAGGCGGGCGCCGGGCAGCAGCGGCTCGAGCGGCCGGTCGGTCATGAAGGCGTCGACGACGACGCCGGTGTGTTCGGCCACGTAGGCCGGATCAGTGTCAGTGGTGCTCATGAGTTCCCTCCAGCATGTCGATGACGGGGACCAGCAGATCATTCAACACCGCGCACCCGTCCTTTACTCCACCCGTCGAACCGGGCAGCGTCATCACGAACGTCCTGCCCGTGACCCCGGCCACCGCCCGGGAGGCGACCGCCAGCGGCGTGTTCTCCAGGCCCCTGTTCCAGAACGCGTGGACGATGCCCGGCATCTCCCGCTCCAGGTGCGGGGTGACCGCCTCCACCGTCCGGTCGTCGGCGGTGACCCCCGTCCCGCCAGAGGTCAGCACCACGTTCGGCAGGCGTTCCGGTTCGGAGAACAGCTTGTCGACGGTCGCCGCCATCTCCGCGTCGGGCACGACCCACGCGTCGGGGGTCGCAAAACCTTTCGAGCGCAGGAACTCCACGGCGACGGGTCCCGAGCGGTCGGCGTAGACGCCGGCGGCCGCGCGGGTGGAGGCCACGATGACAAGACCGGTGCGGTTCATGGTGCTCCTCATAACGGATAAACGGTGACGGCGTCACCAGCGGACAGGTGGGTTCCGGCGGGGACGCGGATCAGGCACGTCGCGGTCGCCGCCTGGGCGAGCAGGTGGGAACCCGGCCCGCCGACGGGCGCGGCGGTGACGACGCCGGCCCCGTCGACCGCGTGCCGCCCGCGCAGGAACTGATCCCGGTCCGTCAGGCCGCGCACGTCGACCACCAGCCGCGCGGTGACCGGTGCGGGCGCGGCGCCGAGCACCGCGGCGACGAACAGGCGGAAGCTGACCAGCGTGGACACCGGGTTTCCCGGCAGGCAGATCACCGGCACGCCGCGGAGCTCGGACAGCCCCTGCGGCCCACCCGGCTGCTGGGCGACGTGCCCGAACCAGCCGTCGACCTCCAGGAGCTGGCGGACGACCTCGAATTTCCCGTGACTGATTCCCCCGGAGGTGATGATCGCGGTGGGGGAATGCCGGTCGACGGCCGCGGTCAGGTCGGACCGCAACCGCGCCGGGTCGTCGTCGGTGCGTACGTGCGTCGCGACGTCGATGCCCGCCTGCGCGCACAGGGCGGCGAGCATGGGGCCGTTCGCGTCGGGGATCGCGGCCCGCCCGCCGGAGCCGATCTCCGCACCACCCGTGCAGATGATCACGGTGGCCCGCTCCAGCACGTCGACCTGCGCGAGGTCCTGCCCCGCCAACACGCCCACGGTCACCGGGTTCAACAGGGTACCGCCCCCCAGCAGTCGCTGACCGGCGACGACGTCGGAACCGGCGCGGCGGATGAACTGACCCTCGGGGACCTCCGGGACCTCCACGAGGGCGCCCTCATCGGGGAATTCCCCCGGCCGGCAGGCCTCCACAGGCACGATCGCGGCGGTGCCCGCCGGCACCTTCGCCCCGGTCATGATCGGCACGACCGCCTCCCCGATCCCGTCGGGGAGCATCACCTGCGGGTCGACGCCCGCCGGCAGGGTCGGGCCCACCGGAAAGACGGCCGGGGTGGCCGCGACGTGGGCGGCGGACAGGGCGTAACCGTCCATCTGGGAGTTGTCGAAACGCGGGGAGGGGTGCGCGGCGGAGACGTCCGCCGCGAGGACGCGACCGAGGGCGTCGGCAAGCGGAACCGTGACGGTCGGGCGCGACGGGAAAAGCTCCCGGACCGCGGCGAGATGGTCCTCCGGCGTGCGCATACGTCCCTCCCGACGGTCGATGATCGTCCACCATGCTACCCGCGTCCGGGAGGTGGACTTCCCGCCTGCTGCGCGGCATGCTGGGAAGTTGAGCCAGACCGAAGGAGACGCACCGTGGAGATCCACTACTTCGCCGCCGCCCGTGCCGCCGCCGGCATTGACCGAGAGCGGGTCGCCGACGTCCCCGCCACCCTCGGGGAACTGCTCGACGAACGCGCGGCCACCCACACCGGGGCCACCGACGCCGGCATGACCCTCGGCGAGGTCTTCGACCGCTGCACCTTCCTCATCGACGGCCGCAACAGCACACGCGGCCAGGCTCTCACCGGCGCCGCCCGCGTGGACGTGTTGCCGCCCTTCGCCGGGGGATAGGCGGAGGGGCGTTGCCTGTGCCGTCCTTGGGGGGGACCCCGGTCAGCGGCGCCCGCCGGTGAAGATGCCGGTGACCATGCCCAGGAGGCCGCGGGCGATGGCCAGCACGGCGGCACCGATCAGGGCCGGCCAGAACCCCTCGATGATCAGACCCAACCCCAGCTGATTCGACAGCCACGCGGTGAGCAGGAACACCAGCGCGTTGATGACCAGGGCGAACAGGCCCAGCGTCAGGCAGGTGATCGGTAGCCCCAGGGTGTGCAGGACGGGGGAGACGATCGCGTTGAGCACGATGAACACCGCCGCCACGCCGAGGAAGACGAGCGCGTGGTCGTACTGGCCGTCGGCGTAGATGATCCCGTCCGGCGGAAGGATCTCCACGCCGGGAACCAGCGCGGTGACCACCCACAGGGCGATCGCGACGACGATGATCTCGAGTAACCAGCGGATCAGTGTGCTCATGCGGACAAACGTACCGCGTGTGCGGGGCGTGGGAGGCATGGCCGGGACCGTGGTCACGGCCCGATAATCACGGTCCCGCCGCCTACAGCCCCGCCGCGTCCCAGGCGGCCAGCAGCCGGTCGGTCTCCTCCGTGGTGGTCACCGTGATGCGCACACCCTCCGGGAAGGAACGCACCACCACACCCTGCTCGGTGAGCTGCTCGGCCACGTCCTGCCGGTCGCCGGGCAGCCACACGAAATTCGCCTGCGACCGGCGGGCGCCCACGGCGTCGGCCACCCGGTCCCGCTGGACCACGACCTCCTCGGTACGCTCCAACAGCTCGTCCGCGGCGTTCAGCGAGGCCAGCGCACCGGCCTGGGCCACGGCACTGACTCCGAAGGGGACCGCCACCTTGTCGAGCCCGGCGATGATCTCGGGGTTGCCGAAGGCGTAACCCACCCGCACGCCCGCCAGGCCGTAGGCCTTGGAGAAGGTCCGCAGGCCCACGGTGTTGGGGTGGCTGCCGATCGCCTCGGTGGCCACGAAGGTGTCCTCGGCGCGGTTGAATTCGAAGTAGGCCTCGTCGAGCCCCACGACCACGTCCGCCGGCACCTTCGCCATGAAATCGTCGAATTCGGCCTGGCTGATCGTCTCGCCCGAGGGGTTGTTCGGGTTGCACAGGAAGATCAGTCTGGTGCGCTCGGTGATGGCGTCGGCCATGGCGTCCAGGTCATGCTTGCCCTCTGCGGTGAGGGGAATGGCCACCGGGGTCGCACCGACGATGCGCGCGAAGATCGGATACGCCTCGAAGCTGCGCCACGGGAAGATGATCTCGTCGCCTGGCCCGGCGGTGATCTGCGCGAGCTGCTGGCACAGCGCCGAGGAACCGGTGCCCACGGTGACCTGCGCGGCGTCGAGTTCCAGGTGTTCGGCGAGGGCGGCGCGCAGCTCGACGGCCCCCATATCCGGGTAACGGTTCGCGGCGGCCGCGGCGGTGGCCATCGCCTCGACCGCGGAGGGCAGCGGGGCGGTGGCGACTTCGTTGGAGGACAGCTTGAGGGCGTCGTCCGGGCGCTTGCCGGGGACGTAGGCGGGGATGGCGGCGAGATCAGGGCGAATCATGGAACATGAGTCTATAGCCGTTGGCCAGAGCGTTTGGCCGCGGGGCGCTTCGGCGGGTAGCATGCTTGAAGGTCTCAACGGGACCTAGGAGACGTGCCAGAGTGGCCGAATGGGACTCACTGCTAATGAGTTGCCTTCTTAACCGAGGGCCGGAGGTTCGAATCCTCTCGTCTCCGCGGCTTTCCCCCGTGGGAGAGTAGGGCGCCCGTAGCTCAACGGATAGAGCATCTGACTACGGATCAGAAGGTTGGGGGTTCGAATCCCTCCGGGCGCACCACGTGAACGCCGGTCATCTCATTGCGAGGTGGCCGGCGTTTTGTGCGCCTGCCGAACCCTCTCCGGGCACCTCTGGTGGCGCGTAATGTGTTAGGCGTCACAATGGTTCCGGGATTTTGAATCGAGGCAT
This sequence comes from uncultured Corynebacterium sp., assembly GCA_964431055.1. Lineage (GTDB taxonomy): Bacteria > Actinomycetota > Actinomycetes > Mycobacteriales > Mycobacteriaceae > Corynebacterium. The sequence continues at coordinate 4,694 of CAYSIP010000025.1, forward strand.
CATGGCAGACGCATCCCACCACTCCATGCAGGAGATCCACCACGGTCATCCCGCCTGGACCGACCTGGCCACCCACGACCTGCCCGCGGCCCGCGAGTTCTACTCCGCCCTGTTCGGCTGGAAATTCGTCGACCAGGGCGAGGACTTCGGCGGCTACCACATGATCATGAAAGGGGGCAGGGAGGTCGGTGGCGCGATGAATTCGTCGGTGGGCCCCGAGGGGTCGACCGATGAATCCCGGTCGCAGACCGGCTGGACCGTCTACCTCCGTGTCGACGACATGGACAAGGCGGTGAAGTCCGTGACCGACGCGGGCGGCATCGTCCTCTTCGACCCGCGGACGGTGGGGGACGCCGGGCGTATGACGGTCGTGACCGATCCGGCCGGCGCGGTGATCGGCTTGTGGGAGGCGGATGTTTTCCCTGGCTTCTCCAAGGCCGCACTGACCGGCATGCCGGTGTGGTTTGAGGTGATGACCAGAGGTTTCGATGCCGCCGCTCCCTTCTACGAGACGGTCGCCCGCTGGGATCTGACCTATCTCGGCGAGGATGGCGGACCTGCCGCGCAACCGCCGGAGGGTGGGGTCCGTTACGCCACCAACGGCCCGCCCGAGACCGCCACCGCGGGCATCTGTGACGCCTCCTCCTTCCTCCCCGAGGGGACACGGAGCTACTGGCGGTTGTACCTGGGTGTCACGGACGTCGACGCCGCCGTCGAGCGGATCCGGGAGCTCGGAGGTTCGCTTCTCGACGGCCCCATGAACTCACCGTTCGGGCGCGTGGCCACCGTCGCCGACCCGCAGGGGGCGAGCTTCCAGATCATCCAGGCCTGAGCGGGGCTCCACTCTGGCACCCCCGTCCCGGTCCCGGTAGCGTGAAACGCCGGGACCGGGACTTCTCCTGCCCATGACCCGGGAGGTAGCACCATGAGGGATTCGGCCATCGACGTCCTCGAGCGCATCATTCGCTCCGACGAGGAGATCGAACCGGAGCGTGCCGCAGAACTGGCGGAGCTCCTCGATGAACCTCCCATCAAGGACGTCGTCGCGCTGGTGGAACGATCCACGGCCACCCGGGCGGCGGTCGTGCTGCGTCTGCTGTCCCGGAAGCGGTCCATAGCGGTGTTCGACGCCCTCGACGCCGCGCATCAGGCGGATCTGATCGGTGCGCTGGGCAATGCGGGCGTCTACGAATTCTTCGTCGAACTGAATCCCGATGACCGGGTCTCCCTGCTCGACGAGTTGCCCGCCGAGATCGCCGATCTCCTGATGCGCGACCTGGAGCCGACGGAACGTGACGTCACGGGTGTGGTGCTGGGTTACCCGAAGGGTTCCATCGGTCGGCGGATGTCGCCGGAGGTGGCGTTGATCTATGCCGACATGACGGTAGGGGAGGCGCTGGCGGAACTGCGACGCACCGCCGACGGTCTGGAGACGATCTACACCCTGCCCGTGATCGACCGGGACCGGAAACTGCTCGGGGTGACCTCTCTGCGCACGCTGTTCACCGCCGACGCGGCTGCGGGCGTGGAGGAGCTGATGGAAAAACCCACGTTCGCCACCGCCCACGACGACGCCGAGGAGACCGCCCGTTGGTTCCTGCCGCTGGACCTGCTCGCGATGCCGGTCGTCGACGAATCGGGACGGCTGGTGGGCATCCTCACCTTCGATGACGCGCAGGACGTCGTCGAATCCGCGGACGATGAGGACACCGCGCGGGCGGGCGCCTCGGAACCGCTCCAACGGCCGTACCTGTCGACGCCGTTGCTGAGGGTCGTGCGTTCCCGGGTCGTGTGGCTGCTGGTGCTGGCGGTCTCCGCGCTGCTGACGGTCCAGGTGCTCGACACCTTCGAGGACACGCTGGCCGCCGCAGTGGTGTTGTCACTGTTCATCCCCCTGTTGACCGGCACCGGCGGTAACACCGGCAACCAGGCGGCCACCACCGTCACCCGCGCGCTGGCGCTGGGAGATGTGCGCAAACGCGACATCGCCCAGGTGGCGTGGCGGGAGTTACGCGTCGGGCTGGTCCTGGGAACGATGCTCGGGGTGCTGGGATTCCTCGGCGCCTGGGCCGTCTACGGGTTGCCCATCGGCGTCATCATCGGTTCCACGCTGCTGCTCGTCTGTGCCATGTCCGCGACCGTGGGCGGGATCATGCCGATCATCGCGAAGGGGTTGGGGGCGGACCCAGCGGTATTCTCCAACCCGTTCATCTCCACCTTCTGCGACGCCACGGGGTTGATCATCTACTTCCTCATCGCGAAATCGGTGCTGGGGCTCTGAGACGCTCACCGGACGGGCGGGGATCCCCCGGCGACAACCCTGCCACTGCCCGGGCCGGAGTCCCATCCCACCCCCGTTCGAGTGACACCTCTTCCCCGACCCCGCACCAACCCCGCAGGACAGGGCGATGCGCAGGCCGGGGGGAATGATCGGATACGGCTGTAAAATGTGATTCGTTCCACGCGAAAGAAGTCGGAGCGGTATTATCACGGACCGACTGGTCATATCCAGGTCGATAACCGCTGACCTCAACCGCCCCCGATCATCCCGCGGACAACGTGCCGGTGTGAGGGGGATCCCCCTGAAACGAAAGGCCGTGCGCACATCATGAGCACACCACAGATACAGGAGAATAGCGCCGAAGCCCCGGGTGAGAATACGGAACTGCGCGAAAGGCGCGAGTGGCACCGCCAGGCCTTCGGCATCATCCTCGGCCTCGTTCTCGCGCTGCTCGTCTACCTCTTCTTCCCCGAGTCCTCGGTGGAGACCGTTCTCCAGTCCACCGGCGCCGACCCGGATACCGAATACAGCCACCACGCGTTGCGGGTCACCGCAGCCATCACCGTCCTCATGGGTGCCTGGTGGATGACCGAAGCCATCCCGCTGGCCGCCACCGCCCTGATTCCCATCGTCGCCTTCCCGCTGCTGCAGGTCGCGCCGTTCGCCACGGTGGGCGCCCCCTACGCCAGCTCCACCATCTTCCTGTTCCTCGGTGGCTTCCTGCTGGCCCTGGGCCTCCAGCGCTGGAACCTACACCGCCGCCTGGCGCTCGTCGTGGTCCTTGCGGTGGGTACCAGCCCCAAGCGCCTGGTGCTCGGTTTCATGATCGCCACCGGTTTCATGTCGATGTGGGTGTCCAACACCGCGACCGCGGTGGTCATGCTGCCGATCGGCATGTCCGTGCTCCAGCTGACCGCCGAAACCGTCGGCGGCATGCGCAACCAGAAGAAATTCGCCACCGCGCTGATGCTGGCCATCGCCTACGCCGCCTCGATCGGATCACTGGGCACTCTGATCGGCACCCCGCCGAACGCGCTGCTGGCCGGTTACATGGAGACCTCCCACGGCATCACCATCGGCTTCGGCCAGTGGATGATGCTGGGTGTCCCCATCGCCGTGGTTTTCACGGTCATCGCCTGGTTCGTCCTGGTCACCGTGTTCAAGCCCGAGATGGATCAGATCCCGGGCGGACGCGAGCTGATCAAAAAAGAACTGGACAAGATGGGTTCGTGGACCGGGCCACAGATCATGGTCGGCGTCATCTTCCTGCTCGCCGCCTTGACCTGGGTTTTCGTCCCGCTGATCATTGACTGGGTCGGCTCCGACATGGTCTACGATGATGCGCTCGTCGGCATCATCGCCGGCCTGCTGATGTTCATCCTCCCCGCCGACCGTAAGACCGGCGTGCGCCTGCTCGACTGGAAGACGGCCAACGAGCTGCCCTGGGACGTCCTGCTCCTGTTCGGTGGCGGCCTCTCCCTGTCCGGCATGTTCACCGCCTCCGGACTGTCCCTGTGGATCGGCGAGGTGGCGAAGGGGCTCGAGGTCCTGCCGACCTTCCTGCTCATCGCCGCAGTGTCTGCCCTGGTGCTCATCCTGACCGAGTTCACGTCGAACACCGCCACCGCCGCGACGTTCCTGCCCATCATGGGCGGCGTGGCCGTGGGTATCGGTCTGACCGCGGGTGGGGAGCACAACGTTCTGTTGCTGACCATCCCGGTGGCGCTCTCCGCAACCTGCGCGTTCATGCTGCCCGTGGCGACCCCGCCGAACGCCATCGCCTTCGGCTCCGGTTATGTCCGGATCGGCGACATGATCAAGGGTGGCATCTGGCTCAACCTCATCGCCGTGGTGCTCATCACCCTGGCAACCTACTTCATCGCCATCCCCCTGTTTGACATCGCACTTTAGCGTCCACCACCAGCTGTTTTGTTGCCCAGCTGGTCCGGGGGTATAGTAATTCTTCGTTGCCGAGAGCGTATCCGGTAACGAAGACTGCGCCCGTAGCTCAACGGATAGAGCATCTGACTACGGATCAGAAGGTTGGGGGTTCGAATCCCTCCGGGCGCACCACGTGAACGCCGGTCACCTCCCAGGGGGTGGCCGGCGTTCTTCCGTTCTGCCCCTATCCGCCTGCGGGGGCGTAGTGCGTCCCCAGGTCCACGGCAGCAGGCAGAAAACAGTTTCTCGACGCCCCGGAAGCCCCCATGGGCGTCGGCAGGCGGCAGATGGTTCAGAACACCTCGATGCGTCCGCCCAGGGACTCGGCCTGGATGAGCTGACTGGCCCACCCCGGCGCGCCCGGGTGCAGGCGCAGCACGGGACGTGAGGAGATCTTCACCGGAGAGACGGACTCGCTGCGGTTACCCTGACGGGCCTCGAAACGGACGCGGGAGCGGTGGCCGGAGTCCACGAGCTCACTGAGGTCCGGGACCTCAGCGGCGAGGGAATCCCGGGCGCCCTGCAGCAGTTCAAGGGTCTCCTCGAGTGCGGTGAGCAGGGCCGGGGCGTTGGTCTCGCACATTGCCAGCACCAACTCGGGAGTGGTGGCGGCTACGCGGGTGCCATCGCGGAAGCTGCCGGCGGCCAGCGACTGCGCCAGGGCGCCTCCGTTGTCACCGACGACCGCGAGCGCCTCGGCGAGGACGTGCGGCAGATGCGAGATCCGCGCGACGGCCGCGTCGTGGCGGTCCACCCGCGCCGGGATCGCCTCGGCACCCACGAGGATGATCATCCGCACCACGTCGGTCCACAGGGCGATCCACTCGGGGGAGACCCGGGCCTCCTTGCCTTCGTCGTCGATGACGTGGTCGAAGGCGATCACCCAGGCGCCGCGCTGGAACAGGCCGGTGCGCGAGGCGCCCCAGCCGCTCTCGGCGGTGCCGGCCATGGGGTGGCCGCCGACGTAGCGGCCTTCCATGCCGCGTTCCTTCACCATGGCGTAAACCTCGGTCTTGACCGACACGACGTCGGTGATGCCGCAGGAGGGGGCGAGTTCGGCGATCGTGTCGAGAAGCGGGCCGACGGCGGGCAGGGGGGCGGCGAGGACGATGAGCGCGCCGTCGGTCTCCGCGCGCCGCAGCGTCTCCTCGAGGTGGTTGCTGACGTCGAAACCTTCCTTCGTCGCTGAACGCGCGCCGGAGGTGGAGCGGTTGTAGCCGTAGACGGTCTGGCCGTGGGCGGCGAGATCACGCAACAGGGAACCGCCGATGAGGCCGAGGCCGATGATGCAGATGGGTCTTGATACGTCTCTCGAAGTCACCTGACAAGTCTCCCATAACCGGACTACGCTCACCTCATATGGAGAACGAGGAGTACGGAGTCAGTTTCGCCGTGACGGTTGCCTGGATCGACGGGTCGTGGATCGTCCGTGCCTTCCAAGACGATTTCCGGAGCCTGGCCACCTCGGTGTCCGCGGTCCGGGATCTGCGCAGCGAGGGGGCGACGTTCGCGCTGCTGTGCGTGGACGACGAGTACTTCGTCATCGTCCGCCCCACGCCGGAGCGGGTGCACCTGCTGCTGTCGGACGCGACGATGGCCGTGGACGATGATTTCGCCGCCACGATCCTCGATGAACTGGGCGCCGACATCCCGGACCTCGATCCGGACGAACTCGACGACGTCGACGGCTGGGCGGACGGCGACTTCGACATCCTCGCCGATCTCGGCATCTCCGAGGAGGTGCTCGGGGTCATCGTCGACGACAACGACCTGTGGCCCTCCGAGCAGCTGCTGCGCATCGCCGGGGAACTCGGTTTCGCCGATGAGCTCATCGACATCGCCGGCCTCGACGACTGAACCCGTGCCCGCGCTTCCCGACGCCCGCGGGCTCACCGACGCCCGCGCCCGCATGCGCCGCGCCCTCGAGGTCGCAGCGACCACCCCGGCCGGGGATATCCCGGTCGGGGCGGTCATCTACGCCCCCGACGGCCGCGAACTGGCGACCGGAACCAACCGGCGGGAGGCCGATCTCGACCCCACCGCACACGCCGAGATGGTCGCCATCCGCGCCGCGGTGCGCGCCTACGGTGACTCCTGGCGGTTGACCGATTGCACCCTGGTGGTCACCCTCGAGCCGTGCACGATGTGCGCGGGTGCGATCGTCGGTGCGCGCGTGGGCACGGTGATCTTCGGGGCCTGGGAGCCGAAGACGGGCGCCTGCGGTTCGCTTTTCGACGTCGTCCGCGACCCGGCGATGCTGCACCGCCCGGAGGTGCGTGCCGGGGTGCTGGAGGGGCAGTGCCGCGAGCTGCTCACGGATTTCTTCTCTGAGTTGCGCTGACGCCGGGTAACGGTTCAGTAGCGATCGCCCGCACCCGTGCACGATTATGTGTCCGTCGTTACAGTGGGGGCATGACCGACCCCGAGAGAGGGAGGAGAATATAGGTGCCCAATGACAAATCCAGCGGTGACCCGGCCGTCGCCAATGATCACGACGCCGAGGACCTGGACGCTGCCCGTGAAGCCCTGAAGAAGAGGGACGACATGAGCGTGGCCGAGAAGGCCCCGGACGGAGCGTTCCCCGAACGGGACGTCAATGACGTCCACCGGGATTTCCTGATGGGCGACGAGAATGGCGATGGCCCATCCGATGCACCGTTCACCATGCCCGGCGGGCGCACGGAAGGCGTCCCGGAACAGGACCGGTAACCGCCGGTCGCCACCCGAATATCCATCCCGCCGATGGGCGGGAACCACGCATCAATTTCTCAAGGAGCACATCAATGGCTGATTTCATGGACAAGGCGAAGCACAAGGCAGAAGAGGCCGGCGGCAAGGCCAAGGAGAAGTTCGGCGACGCCACCGACAACAGGGACCTCGAGAACGAGGGCAAGGCCGACCAGACCAAGGGCGAGGCCAAGCAGAAGGTCGACAAGGCCGGCGACAAGCTCCGCGACGCCGGCGATCAGGCGCTCGGCGGCCTGCGCAAGGACGACGAGCACCGCTAGACACTGACCCACCCCATCCCCTCCTCCGCGCGTGAGGAGGGGATTTGGTCGTCCTCGGGCGGCTCCGTTACTGTTGATCGCGGTGGCGTGTCCGAGCGGCCGAAGGTGATCGCCTCGAAAGCGATTGTTGGGTAACCCCCAACCGAGGGTTCAAATCCCTCCGCCACCGCCAGAAGATCCCCGGTGATTCCCCAGTGGAGCCACCGGGGATCAGTTTTTTCAGCCTCATCGTCGCCGGCCGGTAGACTGGCACCGTTTTCCCCACCCCCCTGCAGGAAGCCTTTTCGCCGTGGCACAAGTTCTGTTCAAGCTGGGACGCTGGTCCTTCCGCAAGAAATGGTTGGTCATTTCGCTGTGGCTGGTGATCCTGGCGGCCACCGCAGGTGCGGCCTTCACCTTCCAGAAGCCCTTCACCACGCAGTTCGCGATCTCCGACACCCCGTCGATCACCGCCACGCGCACCCTGGTCGAGGAATTCCCGGAGGGCGGCAACCCCGTCAACGCGGCCTCCGTCAACCTCGTGTTCGCGGTCCCGGAGGGGGAGAGCCTCGCCGAGCCGGACAACTCCGCCGCCATCGACGACGTGATCGCCCACGTCGAGGCGAACCTCGACGATCTGACCGGCACGGAACGCTTCGGCAACCCCGTGGAGGTGTCCCCGGCGCTCCAGGAGATGGTCGTCGAAACCGCCACCTCCCAGGGCCTGCCGGAGGAGACCGCCCGGGCCGACGCGGAGAACCTCAAGATGCTCTCCGACGACGGGCGCATCGGTTACACCACCTTCACCATCGACGTCCCCTCCGCCCAGGACGTCACCGACGAGCACCGCGACGTCGTCAATGAGGCGATGGACATCGGGCGCGAGCAGGGCATCCAGGTTGAGGCCGGCGGCCCCGGTTTCGGCGACCCCATCCAGATCAAGACCACCAGCGAGCTCATCGGCCTGGCCGTCGCGTTCATCGTGCTCCTGTTCACCTTCGGATCCCTGATGGCGGCCGGCCTGCCGGTGCTCACCGCGGTGATCGGCGTGGGCATCGGTGCGCTGGCCATCCTGCTGGCCACCGCGTTCACCGAGCTGAACAACATCACCCCGGTGCTGGCCGTCATGATCGGTCTGGCCGTGGGCATCGACTACGCGTTGTTCATCCTCTCCCGCTACCGCGCCGAACGCAGACGGTTGCCCGCCGACGAGGCCGCCGGCCTGGCGGTGGGCACGGCGGGTTCAGCCGTCGTTTTCGCGGGGGCGACCGTCGTCATCGCGCTCGCCGCGCTCTCCATCGTCAACATCGAGTTCCTCACCGTCATGGGGCTCTCCGCGGCGTTCACGGTGTTCGTCGCCGTCCTCGTGGCCCTGACGTTCATCCCGGCCCTGCTGGGCGTGCTCGGTGACCGGACCTTCTCCGGACGCGTCCCCGGCGTGGCGGGCAACCCCTGGAAGAAAGAGGGCAGACGCCGCCGCGGACGGACCATGGGCAACCGGTGGGTGTCCTTCGTCCACAAGGCGCCGGGCCTGGTCATGGCCGTGGTGGTGCTCGGACTGGGGGCGCTGTCCGCGCCGGTCCTCGACCTGGAGATGTCACTGCCCTCGGACTCGACGTCGAACCTCGACACCACCCAGCGCAAGTCCGCGGATCTGATGGCGGAGGGCTTCGGGGAGGGCGTCAACGCACCGTTCCTGGTCATCGTCGACGCCGACACCGTCAACCCCGAAGCGTCCGCGCTGCAACCGCTGATCCGGGCGCAGGAATCCCTCGCCGAACAGGCCGGGGAGACCGTAGACGAGCAGGCCACCGCATCGTTGAGTTCCTTCCTCTACACGATCGGTCGGCTCAACTCTCTGCACAACGTCAAGCACGCCCAGCTGATCGCCGTCAACGAAGACACCTCTGCGGCGCAGGTGCTGGTCACCCCGTTCACCGGGCCCGACGAGCCCGTGACCGCCGAGGTGGCGTCCGCGCTGCGCACCCAGGGGCGGGAGATCGAGGACGCCACCGGCACCGAGATCGGCCTGACCGGCCTGACCGCGGTGCAGATGGACATCACTGAAAGCCTCGCCGCGGCCATGCCGCTGTACCTGGCCGTCGTCGTCGGCCTGGCGATCGTGCTGCTCCTGCTGGTGTTCCGCTCCATCATGGTGCCGCTGGTCGCGGGTCTGGGTTTCCTCCTGTCCGTCGGCGCCGCCTTCGGCGTGACCATCCTGGTCTGGCAGGAGGGTCTGTGGGGCCTCGTCAGCACCCCGGGGCCGCTGATCTCCTTCATGCCGATCTTCCTCATCGGCGTGACCTTCGGACTTGCCATGGATTACCAGGTCTTCCTGGTCACCCGCATGCGCGAGCACTACACGAGCCTGATGAACGAGGAGAAACGCGGCGGCGCCCCGGTCGATCCCGAGCGCATGCGGGCACGGGGCAACCTCACCGCGGTGGAGGAATCCACGATCGTCGGCTTCACCCGCGGCGCCCGCGTGGTCACCGCGGCCGCCCTGATCATGATCGCGGTGTTCATCGCCTTCATCGACCAGCCGCTGCCGTTCATCCAGATCTTCGGCTTCGCGCTCGCCGTCGGCGTGTTCTTCGACGCCTTCTTCATCCGCATGGCACTCGTCCCGGCCACCATGTTCATCCTCGGCCGGGCCACCTGGTGGATCCCCAGGTGGCTCGACCGCATCCTGCCCAGCCTCGATGTCGAGGGCGCCGGCCTGGAGAAGGAGTGGGAGGAGCGCCGCGCTGAGCAGGAGGCGCATCAGAGGGCGGCGAGGGATCTGGAGCGACCGGTCAGGTCCTAGACTGGTCGACATGACTGACGACATCGCCCCCGCGCACGCCGACACCTCCTTCACCCTGGGCACCCGCCTGGAGGACAGCGGGCCCGGCAGGCACGGGCGCACCGGCGTCATCCACACCCCGCACGGGGACATTCAGACCCCCGCGTTCATCCCCGTGGCCACGAAGGCGACCGTCAAGACCCTGACCCCGGAGCAGATCCGATCGACCGGGGCGCAGGCGATCCTCTCGAATGCCTACCACCTCTACCTGCAGCCCGGTTCCGACATCGTCGACGAAGCCGGCGGCCTGACGGAGTTCACGAACTGGCACGGGCCGACCTACACGGATTCCGGTGGTTTCCAGGTGATGAGTCAGGGCGTCGGCTTCAAAAAAGTGCTCGCAATGGACACCTCCGGGCTCACCGAAGCGGATATCCGCGCCGCGGACAAGGAACGCAATGCCCACGTCGACGAGGACGGGGTGAACTTCCGTAGTTTCATCGACGGCTCCTCCCACCGCTTCACCCCCGAGGTGAGCATGCAGATTCAGCACGAGCTGGGCGCCGACATCATCTTCGCCTTCGACGAACTGACCACGCTGGTGGACACCCGCGCCTACCAGGAGGAATCCGTCGAGCGGACCCGTCGCTGGGCGCAGCGCTGCCTCGATGAGCACGACCGGCTCACCGGGGAGCGCCCCACCAAACCGTTGCAGTCGCTGTGGGGCGTGGTGCAGGGCGCGCAGTACGAGGACCTGCGCCGAGAGGCCACCCGTGGGCTGATCGCGCTGTCTAACGCCGCGGAGGCCGAGGGAAAGCGTGGTTTCGGCGGTTTCGGCATCGGCGGGGCCCTGGAGAAGGAGAACCTGGGCACCATCGTCGGTTGGGTCTGCGATGAGCTGCCCGAGCACAAGCCCCGCCACCTGCTGGGCATCTCCGAGCCGGACGACCTGTTCACCGCCATCGAGGCCGGCGCCGACACCTTCGATTGCGTCTCGCCCACCCGCCTGGGCCGCCGTGGCGGGGTCTACACCCTCGACGGGCGGATGAACCTCACCGGCGCCCGCTTCAAGCGCGACTTCGCGGGCGTGGACGAGGAGTTCGGCGGGTACGTCTCCCAGAACTACTCCCGGGCCTACATCCACCACCTCCTCAAGGCCAAGGAGTTCCTGGCCGGCACACTGTGCACGATGCACAACCTGGAGTTCATGATCCGGCTGGTGGACAATATCCGCGCCGCCATCGACGCCGGTGACTACGAGGCCTACCGGGACGAATTCCTGGGCCGCTACTACGCCGGCAGCGCCGCCGGACAGGTGCAGCCGAACTCGGCCGGCACCCAGCGGCGGTAGGGGTTTCCGAGGCGGGGGGTAAACGGTCGGCTGGGAGCCGAGCCACGACCACTTCTCTGAGACTAGGCTGGCCCGCATGACGGTCCATGCCTCCACCACCGGTTACCGCGCCGCCCATCCCTCGCGCCGGGTGCTGGTCACCGGTGCGACCGGCTATGTCGGCGGGCGCATGGTGCCGGAGCTGCTGGCCGCCGGTTTCACCGTGCGCGCCACCTCCCGCCACCTGAAGAGCCTGCAGCGTTTCCCCTGGTTCGACGATGTCGAGGCCGTGGAAGCGGACCTGACGGATCCCGCGGACGTGGCGGAAGCGGTCCGCGACGTCGACACCGTCCTCTACCTCGTCCACTCCATGGGTGGGCGGGTCAAGGATTTCGAGCAGGCGGAACAGGAGACCGCCGAGATCATGGCCGCGGCGGCCACCGACGCAGGGGTGCGGCAGATCGTGTACCTCTCCGGCCTGCACCCCCGTGACATTCCGATGGAGAAGTTGTCCCGGCACATGCGCTCCCGTGAGCGGGTGGCCCGCGTCTTCCTGGATTCAGCGGTGCCCGCCATGGTGCTGCGGGCGGCCACCCTCATCGGCTCCGGTTCCGCCTCCTTCGAGATGATCCGCCACCTCGCGGAGCGGTTGCCCGTGATGGTGGCCCCCGACTGGATCAACAACCAGATCGAGCCGCTGAGCATCCGCGACGCCCTCTACTACCTCGTCGCGGCGGCGGATCTCGCGGAGCCGGTCAACCGCGGTTTTGACGTCGGTTGCGGGAAAACCTACGAGTTCGCCGACCTCATGCGCATGTACGCGCAGGAACGAGGCATGCGTCGCCGCATCGTCGGGGTGCCGCTGCCCGGGTTAGCGGCACACCTGTCCGGTCTGTGGATCGCGCTGGTCACCCCGGCCCCCACGAGCCTGTCCATCCCCCTCGCCCAGTCCATGGCCGAGGACGCGGTCACCATCGAACACGACATCGCCGCGATCATCCCCGATCCGCCGGGTGGGCTGGCGGACTACCCGACCGCGGTGCGTCGCGCCCTCCACCGGGAACAGGAGGAGGGCGTGCCCACCTCCTGGGACGGCAGTTGGCGTCAACCCGCCAGCGCTGCGGACTCCCTGCCGACCGACCCCGAATGGTCGAAGCACACGGTCTACACCGACAAACGGGAAGCCCGCAGCGACCTGCCGCCCGAGCAGGTCTGGAAGGTCGTCGAGGGGATCGGCGGTTCCAACGGCTGGTACTCCGCGCCGGCCCTGTGGCGCATCCGGGGAATCATCGACCAGCTCATGGGTGGGCCGGGACTGGGTGGGCGCCGGGATCCCAAACACCTCGCGGTCGGAGACCGGTTGGATTGGTGGCGCGTCGAGGAGATCGACCGGCCCCGCCGGCTGGTGCTGCGCGCCGAGATGCGGGTCGCCGGCCGCGCCTGGCTCATCCTGGAGGTCGAACCCGATGGCGGGGGAAGCCTCTACAGGCAGACGGCCGTGCACTTCCCCCGCGGGATGCTGGGACGTGTCTACTGGTGGGTGCTCGTTCCCTTCCATTCCCTGATCTTCCCGGTGATGAGGCGCAATATCCTGCGCCGGGCGGCCGCCGGGGCGTGAGTGGGGGAGAGGTCAGCCCGCGGCAGTCACGGTGGCGGGTTGGTTCTGCGCCCAGTAGCCTTCCCGTTTCTTCACCCAGCCGATGACGGCATAGGTCACGGGCAACAGCACGATCTCGAGGACGGTCTTCCACAGGAAACCGACGATCACGTAGTTGAGGGTGTCACCGGTGGTGGTGATCCCGATGACCGGGGCGGCGACGAGGCAGAAAATCAGGGTGTCCACGAACTGACCGATCACCGTCGAGCCGATCAACCGCGCCCACAGGGATTTCTCACCGGTGCGTTTCTTGATGGCCACCAGCACCCACGAATTCAGCAGCTGCCCGACCAGATAACCGGCCAGGGAGGCCAGGACAATCTGGGGCACCAGGCCGAGCACATGGGCGAACGCGTCCTGGCCGTCGTAGAACTCCGCGGGCGGCAGCCAGATGGCGACGTAGAAGGCGACCACGGCCAGGAGGGTGACGCCGAAACCCGTGAAAATGGCGCGGCGTGAGGCCGTGAAACCGTAACACTCGGCCAGCACGTCACCGACGACGTAGGCGATGGGGAACAGGAAGAACGCGCCGTCGGTGATCAACGGCCCCAGTTCCACGCCTTTCGTGGCGGCGATGTTCGAGATCAGGAACACCGCGACGAACACGGTGACCAGGACAGGGTAAAAACTCGGCTGGATGGGGATGAAGCGGGCTTTTCCGGACGCGGCAGGTTCCCCGGCGGCGCCCTGCCCAGATGCAGGGGGATTCGTGTTGTTCACTCTGCTGATGCTGCCACAGGCAGGTCGGAGGAAACCAACGGCAGAGACCATGGGACGGTGGCCGGGCGGATGGAATCCGGTGGCTCGTTAGGATGGTCGGCATGTCTGCTTCCGAGCCGTCCCCGCGCATCGGCGCCGGCCGTTACGCCCCGTCCCCCAGCGGGGACCTGCATTTCGGTAACCTGCGCACCGCTTTGCTGGCCTGGCTTTTCGCCCGCGGCGCCGGCCGTGCTTTCTATCTGCGCGTCGAGGACATCGACACCCAGCGTTCCTCGCCCGAGTCCGCGCAGCGCCAGATCGATGACCTGCTGGCGCTCGGTCTGGACTTCGACGGCCCGGTCATCCACCAGTCTGATCGTTTCCCGGCCTATGAGCAGGCCCTCGAGCAACTCACCGCGCAGGGGAGGGTCTACGAGTGCTACTGCTCGCGCCGGGAGATCCGGGAGGCCGCCGCCGCTCCGCACGTCGCGCCGGGAAACTACCCGGGCACCTGCCGGAACCTGACGGACGGGCAGCGGGAGGAGCGTCGGGAAGCGCTCGCACAGGAGGGCCGCGTGCCCGCCCTGCGCCTGCGCGCCGACGTCAACGAGTGGGCCGTCCACGACCTCCTGCACGGTGAGTGCACCGACACGGTCGATGATTTCGTGCTGCGTCGCGGTGGGCGAGCCGACCAGGGCCGCGACTGGGCGTACAACCTCGCCGTCGTCGTCGACGACGGATATCAGGGCGTCGACCAGGTGGTGCGCGGCGATGACCTGCTCAGTTCAGCGCCGCGGCAGGCCTACCTGGCGCACCTGCTCGGAATCCCGGTGCCGGAGTACGTCCACGTGCCGCTGGTGCTCAACGCGCAGGGGCAGCGGTTGGCGAAGCGTGACGGGGCGGTCACCCTCCGCGAGATGCTTGCCGACGCCGAGGCGCCCCAGGTCCTCGGCCGACTCGCCGCCTCGATCGGGGTGCCGGGGGCGTCCGGCGCCGCCGAGGTGCTCGATCGTTTCGACCCCGCCGCCCTCCCGCGGGAGCCGTTCGTGTGGGGTTCCGATTGATGCCGAGGCCCCGGGGAGAGGGTGATCCTCTTCCCGGGGCCCCGGACAGGGGGTGACGTTAAGCCTGGGCCACCTGTCGGCGGGTCCAGACGCGGTGCTGGGACAGCAGGGTGGTCAGCTCGCCGAGCACCTTCGGCAGCTTCTTCTCGGTGACCACGCCGTCAGCGCCGACGTTCACGCCGGCCTGCTCCAGGGCCTTCTTGGCCTCCGGGCGCAGGGCGATCGCCTTCTGGTGACGGAAGACCTCGTCGACGAGCACGCGGGCGGCGGGCACCGGCGGCAGGTCGGCGACCACGATCGCGTCGAACTCCACCGAGCGGGCGGTGTGGTAGGTCCGTGAGACGTCGACCTTGGACTTGCCGAGCTTGCCACCCGTGGTGGAGACCACCAGCGGCACCATGCCGGCGTCGAAGATCTTCGACACCAGCTCCTCCACCTCCTTCGCCGGGGAGTCATCGGTGGTCAGGATGCCGATCTGGCGGCCGTCGGTCGGCCACACCCCGCCCACCTGGGACAGGGCTGGGCTGGGCTTGACCTTGGGCAGCTTGGCCTTCTTCGGGGCGGGCAGTCCGAGCTCCGCCGCGACGCCTTCCGCGAGGCCCTGATCCACGTTCGCGAGCGTGGCGATCACGCGCTCCTTGACGGCCTGCTCGTAGCACTTGCCGACCTCGAAGGCGATGGCGTCCCTGATGTGCTCCTGCTCCACCGGGGTCAGGCTCAGGTAGAACATGCGCGGCTGGGTGAAGTGGTCGTCGAAGGACTCCGGCTT
>CAYSIP010000026.1:0-19639 GCA_964431055.1 uncultured Corynebacterium sp.
CGCCGACTCCATCGAGTGGATGCACCGCCACCTGGCCCGCCGCGACTCGATCATCCTGTCGCTGCACCCCCACAATGACCGGGGTGAGGGCGTGGCCGCCGCCGAGCTGGGTTACCTGGCCGGCGCCGACCGGATCGAGGGCTGCCTGTTCGGCAACGGTGAGCGCACCGGCAACGTCGACCTGATCACCCTGGGGCTGAACATGCTGACCCAGGGTGTCGATCCGCAGATCGACTTCTCCGACATCAACCAGATCCGCGCCACCGTTGAGTACTGCAACCAGCTGCGTGTCCCGGAGCGCCACCCTTACGGCGGCGAGCTTGTCTTCACCGCTTTCTCCGGTTCCCACCAGGATGCCGTGAACAAGGGCCTGGACGCCATGGCCGCCCAGGTGCAGCCCGGCGCCAACAGCACCGAGGTCACCTGGGACGAGCTGCGCGGGACCACCTGGGAGGTGCCCTACCTGCCCATCGACCCGAAGGACGTGGGCCGCGACTACGAAGCCGTCATCCGCGTGAACTCCCAGTCCGGCAAGGGTGGCGTCGCCTACATCATGAAGACCGATCACGGTCTGAACCTGCCGCGCCAGATGCAGGTGGAGTTCTCCAACGTGGTCCAGGCCGTCACCGACTCCGAGGGCGGCGAGGTCAACTCCAAGAACATGTGGGACATCTTCGCCACCGAGTACCTGGACATCGACTCCCCGGTCGAGCAGATCTCCATCCGCGTGGACAACGCCGAGTCCGAGAACGACGAGGCCAAACTGACCGCCTCCCTGATCCACGAGGGCCGCGAGGTCACCGTCACCGGCCACGGCAACGGTCCGGTCGCGGCCTACGCCAACGCGCTCGAGGAGCTGGGCATCGACGTCGAGGTGCAGGACTACTCGCAGCAGTCCCGCACCTCCGGTGACGACGCCGAGGCCGCGTGCTACATCTACGCCGAGGTCAACGGCGCCAAGGCGTGGGGTGTGGGCATCGCCGGCTCCATCACCTACGCCTCCCTGAAGGCCGTGACCTCCGCGGTCAACCGCGCGCTGGCCAACGTGGCCCCGCGCCTGGTCTAACCGCAGCCATACAGGAAGGGCCGCCCATCAGCTGATGGGCGGCCCTTCCTGTCATCCCCGTCCCCGGGTGATCATGAGATTCACTCCACCCGCTGCGCCACCGAGGTGGCGGACGCAGTGGTCGCCTTACGGCGGACACTGCGGATCCAGGCGACCAGCAGCACGAGGACCAGGACAGCGGCGGCGATCAGCGCATACATCCACCACTGCCAGTTGAGCCCGGTGTCGTTGAAAACTTCCGCGTCAACCTCCGGGTCCAGGGGAACCCGGTGCGCGGTGACCAGCAACCGGTGGGTGTTCACGCTGTAGGGTGTGCAGGTGATCAGGGTCAGCAGATCCTCCCCGGCGCGCGGGCCGAGGGTGTCGGTCTCGTCGGGGAGAACCACGTTGATGGTGTCGACCTTGTATTTGAGCTGCTCGCCCGCCGCCGACAGGTGGACGGAGTCCCCGATCTCGACGTCGACGAGGTTGTCGAAGAGCGTCGCATCACTGAGCCCGGTGTGGCCGGTCAGCAGGGTGTGCGTGCCTTCCCCTCCCACGGGAAGGTGACTGCCGTAGAGGTGTCCGACGCCCATGGCGAGGGTGTCCTCCGAGGTGCCGTGGTAGATCGGCAGATCGATCGACGCCCCGGGGACCACCAACCGGGCCATGGCGGATTGGCCATCGAGCTGGGTGAGGTAGTCCTGGTATTCCAGGTTGTCCTCGGAGACGCGGCTGAGCCACGGGTCCAGGAACGGGCCCGCTCCCAGGCCGGAGTTGTGGGTGCGGGCTGTGGTGAGTTCCTCGTTGAGGATCTGCGGATCGATCTGGTTGTTCAGGTCCGAGTACTGACGGCCGACCTCTGTCTGCCGGATGTTGTTCCACTGGCTTGCGACGACCGGATAGGTCAGGACTCCCAGCCCGATCGCGATGATCAGGACAGGGATGAGGATCCTCATCCACCGGGAAGCTGTTCCCCGCTCGGGTGGGAATTCGACGGAAACGCTCATGACACCTGTCTCTGCTGACCTCTCACCTGGATGGTGATGGGATCTTCTTTTTCTGTTGCCTGTCGCCGGTGGTTCCGGCATTGGTTCGAGGCCAGGGAACTCTCCCCGGCCGGGCGGGTTACCCGCGGTTGAGGCGGCGGGCGACCCAGGCGCCGGCGCCGATGATCAGGGCGCCGAGGGCGGCGAGCAGGCCGATGCCGGCGCCACCGGTCAGCGGCAGGCTTGCGGCGACCGATTTGATGCTCTGGACGTCCACGACCTGGGTGCCCGTCTTGAGGTCATCGCGGGTGAAATCGATCGCGACCGGCTCAGGGAGCAGCTCGTAACCCTTCGGCGCCTTCGTCTCGACCAGGCAGTATTTATCGACAGCGTCGACCGGGACGTTGTTCCGGTAGTCGGTGACCTGCAGCGCGTCGATGGTGATGGTGCCTTCACCCTCGGTCTGCCACTCCGACTTGCCGTCCACGGTTAGCGGGCCGTCGAGCAGCTTGTCCTGGTCGGTACAGGTGAAGAGCTGGAATTTCGCGTCATTGAGGCGTGCATTGTTTTCACCGATCTTGTTGATCTGCAGCTTGCCCCAGAAGCTCTCCACGGTGTTGGTCTTGGTGGTGGTGTCACCGCCACCACCGCCGTTGTTGGAGGTGATCTCGGCCTGGTTGGTGATTTTTCCGGCGCCGTCACCGATCGCGGTGACCTGGGCCTCGATGGTGGTGATGACCTTGACGGAGGAATCAGTATTCTTCGCCTCCGTCAACTTCCGCAGGCCCTCCTCGGTGAACGTGGCGGACCCACGCAGGAGGTTCTGGTCCCCGCCGATCGTGTAATCGGTGTTGTAGGTGAACGAGGTGCCGTTGTCCAGCCCGATCGACCCTCCGTTCAGCTCAGGCGCCAGGCGGGTCTCGTCGAGATCGTCGGCGATTTCGTATTTCGTAATGGCCGCGCCTTCACGCGTCAGGTTCGGGATGGAGGAGGTGATGGTGTATTTGATCGTGTCCCCGACATGCTTGCCGGCGTCCTCCACCGTCTTTTCCGCGGTGGTCTTCGAGTTCTTCGGGTAGACGTGGACGTCGTAGTTCCAGCCGTTGCTGTCCGGGGTGGTCATGGGCAGGAATACCAGGGAGTCCTGGGCCGGGGTGTAACCGGCCGGGGCACCTGTCTCGCGGAGCAGATAGACGCCGACCTGCAGGTTGGCGAACTCGATGGTGCCATTGCTATCGGTAACCCCCCTACGCACGGGTTCAAGCTGATCCGCCCGGATCTTGCTGGCGTCGAGAGCTGCCGCTTTGACGAAACCGTCATTGGTACTCAGGTCTGCGGAGGTCATCCGGAAGAGTTCGAAGGTGACACCGGACAGAGCCGCGCCTGGGGCATTTCCATCTACGTTGCCCGTGCCTTCGTAGGCGGCCGCGTCACCAAGGTCACGCTTGTGGACGGTCAGGGAGGCCTCGGCGGTCTGGTCGATGGTGCTGGCATTTACCTCTGTTGTGGGGGCGGCCATGGCCGGAGTAATGCCGATGGCGCCTGCGGTCAGTGCGACGCCGAAAGCGGTGGCGGCGGCGAGGGTACGGAGGCCGGGCTTGAGGTTCTGCATGGGGTGTCCTTCTGGGAAGCAGGCCGGGAGTGGTCTGCGGGATGGGTGGGGGTCGGGATGACCTGGTGGGATGAATGATTCGTTGTTTTCTGGCAGGCGTTTCTGGGGGCCGTCCCTCGACCGGAATGGCGGGATGACATTCATGGGTCAGTTCGTCCCGATCCTGCGCGCCATGGAAATTCCCGCCGTGATGATGGCGATGGCTGTCAGAATGTAGGGAGCAACCCCTCCCCCACCGGAGGCGGGGAGCTGCCCGGTGGTGGTGTCCGCGACCTGGATAACCAGGTCGTCGACGATCTGCACCACGTGCCCGTGACTGGCGGGATCCAGGAGGCTGAGCCGGTAACCGCTGGCTGCGGCACTGTCCCGTTCCAGGCGGAAACCGACCGGGCTGGCCAGCAGGCTGTAATCGTTCGGTGCCTGCACTTCGACCAGGTAGTAGTGACCTTCGCGCAGGCTGTGCGCGACGAACCGGGAATCCGATCCGTCCACCACCGGAAGATCGCTGAACAGCGGGGCGCCAGCGGGCCCGATCGGGTTGTTCTCGGCATCCCACGCTGCGGCGTAGAGGGCGAACTTCGCACCGGCGAGTTCGTTGGCGGCGGCGTCCGTCTTCACGACGGTCACCGCGGCCGGTGCCACCCGGATCAGCGGGATGCAGGCGGTGTTGTTCACCGTGCCGTCGACATCATTGTCCATGACCACGGCGTTGGGAACGCCTCCACTGACATAGCCACCTTTGGCGTCGAATTCACAGTGGTCGAGCCGGTCCCATTCCTCACCGGTGATGACACCCACCTTCACCGGCACAGTGATGGTGAAGGTCGCCTTCTTCCCAGCGGGAAGCAACAGGTCGTCGGCCAACCGCAGCTCTCTACCAGCCGTGAAGTCCGCACCGCTGAGGGTGGTCGCGACGCCGGTGGGTTGCACACCTGTTTCCGGGGAGAAAGCCACTGTGACCTCACCATCAGCGACGACGCCCTCAGGAAGCATGACCGCCTCCCGGATCTCCCCCGTGTGGGTGTCCCGCGGTGCGCCGGTGCCGTCTGTCTGGCTGGAGACCTCGACGGTGTAGACCAGCTCGGCGCGGCCGTCGGGGTCGACCTCTACCGTGTTGCCCGGGCGTGGCCCCTTGAGGATCGCGGCCGAACCATTATTCTCCTGGTTCTGAACGATGCAATGGGTCGTGCGTCCGGCCTGGACGGGCACCTTCACGCCCTCGGCGCCGATATCGGCCACTGGGACGGGGGTGAAGTTGCTGGTATTTTCAAAGGTGATGCCCTCACCGATATGGCAGACCGCGTTGGCGCCCGATTGCGGACGCAGGCGGTATCCCTCGCGGGCGGTCTCCCTGATCTCGACGGTGCCCTGAGTGGCGGGGGTCGTGGACTTCAGGATGATTTCACGGGTGAGGCCGTTCTGCTGCGTGGTTTCCACCCGGTTGGGAGTCGCCTTCTTGTCATCCGGGTTGAGGATCTGCAGGCCGGCGGTAACGCCGGCGGTGGTGAAGGTCCAGCCCCGCGACGGGAAGGTCGGGGATTGATTGGGGACGGCGTTGCCGCGGGCGTCGACGACCTGCTTCTCGACGACGACGGTGGCCTGGCAGGGATGCAGCACCGAGTTCATGGTTGCGACCAGCTGCTCGTAGTCACGGGCGGTCACGAATTCGGGATCGATGTCGGCGAGCATCTGCTCGGAGGTCTGGTAATGGTCGACCTGGCCCAGATTGTAGGAGGCCCCGTTCCAGGTACGGACGTTGTTCCACCACCAGCCACCCCACACCTCGCCGGAGTAGATGGCACTATTTTTCATCACCGGCACGTTTCCGTCGTTCATTCCCACCGCGACGGGGATGACGTGGCTTCCGGTGGATTTGAGCTGGTTGGAGATCTTGATGGCGTTGTCGAGGTCGGCGAAGTGGGGGATGGAGCCCCCGTCCGTCCGGGTGCCCGCAGGCACTTTCCACCCTCCGTTGTAGTCATTGTTCGCGGTAGGGACGCCATCGGTGATGAAGTAGACGAAATCATAGGCCCGGCCGGAGTTGAGGACCTGGCTCAGCCCGCCCTCCCAGTTAGTTCCTCCCCGGTTCGAATCAGGCCGCCGCAGATCATCGATCTTGTGGCGGGCCGCGGACATGTCCTGGGAATTAAACAGCGGCAACCAGTCCGCCTGCAGATCTCTACTGGCAGGCGCATAGGTCGCGAAATCATAGAGTCCGAGGTATCCACCAGAAGCGGCCACGGCATCCGCGACCACCTTGGCCGCGACCTTGGACTGCCGCAGACCCACGTCCCCGATGGAGTTGGAGAGATCGACCACGACAGCCGCGTTGACGCCACAGCGCTCAGGCATGGCGGGATTGCCGACAGTTCCAGTCAGGTCAGACACCGAGAGGGGGGCGATCATTTGTCTGGCGAGCGTCGGCTCGGATGCGGGAAGAAGTTCCTCTTGGGCAGGAAGCACCTCAGTGCCCGTCTCGGGGACGCCGGAAACTTCGGGGGTGATGCCAACACCCAGATCGTTGATGTCATCCGCCACAGGTGCAGCCGGGGCACCCACAGTCTCCAGGGTCGTGGCCGCATCGGCACCCGAGTCGAAGTCCTGGGCGAGAGCGGGCGCGGCGGTCAACAGTAGGAGCGTCGCCGCGCCTGCAACCAGGGCGGCGCTCATACGCCGGCGGATGGATCGGGACGTCCTTCCGCAAATCGCATCAGGGTTTCGCAACGTTATTTTCCTCACTGAGATGGGCCCTTGGCAGCCTCAAGAAGTCTCGACGCCGTCCACGGGTCCGCTTCACCTCAATAAGTTTTTGCTGAGCAGGTTCCGCGGAAATTAATTACCTCAGCAAACCACGCTTGATTCATTAGTGGAAAATCACCCCCTCATGACTTTCTCATATCGGAGCAGATTTTAAGCGGACATGTCACATTTAGGGAATAGGGCACCCTTAACATGCTTTGACCTGCTACTTTTCTCCTAGAAAGATATTATCATGCACGTGAAGTGCAAATTTACAGCAGCGACGCACTCGATATCCGGCCAGATTGTTGACACACACCTTAATTTCTCTCAGTTATTATAAAATGATGAGTTTGAAATGCGGTGAGCTACAAAGCCCAATCTCCGGAACGGGGTAACTAAAAACGGTTCGCCCACCCCCGGAGTTTCACCCCTATACGGGGGGAAGGCGGATGGCCGGACCCGACATCCGGCAGCGGCTGCACGATGTGCAAACCCTCGCAGTAAGGGAGAAAGCGAAGAGAGGGAAGAGCACCCGTCCCGAATCTTCGGAAACTTCTCTCCCCGGACCGTCGATTCGCTCAGCCGGTGTCTCCCGGCACTCCCTCTCGGTCCCCCTTGACCCCCATCGAGGGCGACCGGAAAATTAAAAAGGTCTGTTCCTGCTGGGAACCGGAACAGACCTTTATCCGGCGAGGGCACGAGGTGCCTTCACCGGATACGCTTTGGCAAGCACAATCGACCCTATCCTGAAAAGAGGCATTCCGCTGGGCGGACGGTTCTCCCCTCCCCCGAACAGGCGGGGCGGGCCCAGGCGAAACCCAAGTTCGTCGAAACGTCGGCAGGGCGTCCACAAGCGGACGGCACCGGCGCCCCCTGATCCCAGGCTCAGTGCGGCTCCTGCACCGCCTGAAGGCTTTCCCGGGCCTGTCCCAACAGGTCGAACAGCGAGCGCTGCGCCGGGTCCTCCCACCGTTGGGCGACCGTCTGGAGGGGGAAGAACACGATGTGGCCGGTCGCGCCGTAGAGCCCCAGATCATCGGTGCCCTCACGTTCCACGGCGCACCACTCGAGGCCGAACTCCTCGGACAGCAGTTGACCGAACGCCACACCGTAGATGTTGATCAGCATCGCCGCGCTGCCCCGCTGCTCGACGGCCAGGGCCCGCCACTCATCCCGGCTGGTGTCAAAGGAGTCGACGAGCGCCTCCGGTTCGTCCAGAATCCCGGCTTCCTCGGCTGCGGTGAGCCGCTCACGGAGCCATGCCTGCTCGTCATCGGTCAGGGCCAGGATCCTCGGAACGTCAGGGGTGGACATGTGCACCATCATATCTGCGAAACACACACCCGTCGCCCCGGTGGACGGTCGCTGAACGGGACCGGATATCGTTTTCGCCCCCGCTCACCACCGTCCGGTCCCGGCCCGTCGCCGCAGGTGATCTAGACTCTGAGGAATGATTACGACGAACGGACCGCAGGATGAAGCGGTACCGGGCACCGCTCCCGCGGACACTGACGCCGTCGCCGCAGCGGACACCGAGTCCGAGGACGCCATGCCCGATGACTCTCCGGGGAACGACTCCACGAATGTGAAGCGCCGCCGGGGGCAGGAAGCCGCGCGTCGCGCAGAGATTGCCGCCCATCCGTTTGTCGCCGTGACCGTGCAGGCCACCGGAATCCACCCCTCCACCTCGCGGATGGTGGCGGTGGATGCGGTGACCTTCAATGACGAGGGAGCGATCGGGGAAGAATTCCACGCGGTGATCAACCCGGGTTCGGACCCGGGCCCTCGCCACTACCACGGGCTGAGCCGGGAGGAGATCGAATCCGGACAACGCTTCTCGCAGGTCCTCAAACCCCTGGGTCGGTTCCTCGACGATCGCACCCTCATTCTCCACAACGGACCCCGCACCTGGGGTTTCATCGTCTCCGAGGCCAGGCGCGCCATGAACGCCGCCGCGCGTTCAAACCGTTCCCGCGGGCGGGGCCGGGGACGGCGACGCCGGCAGCGGGTGGGGCACGTGCCCCGTCCGGCGCGGATCATCGACACGCTCTCTTCGGCGCGCCGGCAGGGTCTGCTGCTCACAGACACCCGTCTCGCGGGTCTGGCGACGGTTCTGGGGCTCACGGCCCCGAGTCCGGTGGCGTCCGTGGAGCGAGCCACGCGCCTGGAGCAAGAGACGTCCCGGGAGTCCACGTTGCTGCTCATCGAGGTCTTCCGCACCCAACGGGTGCTCGGCACCATGTCGGAACGCGAACCCGATGACCTGCGTGCCGACCGGTTCGGGCTGCAGCGCAGCCACGTGCGGGTCGACGCCGTCGAGGCCCCACGTCCCCATCCCAATCCCGGTACCTGGACACCGGGGAAGCCGCTGGTGCGCGGCATGGAGGTCGTCGTCGCCCCGGAGATCGAGATGGACCCGAACGACGTCATCGCCGCCTGCGTGCGGGCCGGACTGGTCTACTCGGAGAAACTGACGCGGCAGACCTCGGTGGTGGTGTGCAACCGCACCGCCGATCTGCGGGGCAAGGCGATGCACGCGGCACGCAAGGGCATCCCCCTGGTTTCCGACGCGGAGTTCATGGACGCCGTGACCCGGGTGAAGGATCCCCACCGCGCCTGACCTGGCGTCATTCCTCGTCCAGCTCCCCCGGAGCCGGCGCGCCCAGACGGGCCTGCCGCCGTCGGGCGGCAAGTTCGGCGGGGCCGCTGCTCCCCAGCACCCGGCCGATCAGTGCGAGCACCACCCGGCCACCGAGCCGGGTCGCAAACGGCGCCCGACTGCCGCGGAGGCCGGTCAGTTCCCGGTAACGCTGCGGCAGGGAGTCAGCGACGGCGAGGAGCAGGGCCCGGTAACCCCACCGCAGGTTCGGCTCGAGCGGGGGTTCCTTCAGAAAACCGATGACCTCCTCCACCCGCGGCCCACCGGTGAGCTGGCGGTCCGGGCCGCGGTCGAAGCTGGCCATCCGTTCCTTGAGCTGCGCGCGGGAACGCGGCGGGTCCACCACCCCCATCAGCTCCCCGGCCACGGCCCACTCGGCCACGTAGGCGTCCGCCCCGGAGCGGCCCCCGGGTGTGCCGGGTGGGACTGGGACGGGGCCGATGAAGTGCTCATGGGCGCTGAGGAACGCGTCGGCAAAAGCCAGGTGGACCCATTCCGCCAGCACCGGGTCATTGGCGGCGTACCGTCTGATCTCCCCGTCCGCGGCCGTGTAGGTGCCCTGCACCGGGACATGGAGCCGGCGCACGTAGTCGCAGGCCTGCTTCGCCTGGGCGCGGGATCCGTAGGTGACGGTGAAAATCCACCGGATCGTGCCGGCCAACCGAGAGAACGGATCGGCCCGGTAATCCGAGTGCTCGGCCACCCCGGCCAGCGCACCGGGGTGCAGGGCCTGGACCAACAGGGCGCGGATGCCGGCGGGAATGGTGGACATGCCGCCGTGGACGGCCCACACCGCCGAACCGGGGCCGAAATACCCCGGGTCCTCGCCGTCCGCGAGTTCCAGCTGCCAGTCGGGCACCGCCTCGCTGCGTTCACCCGAGAACGTGTACAGCAGGCTGGCACGGATCTGGTTCAACTGTCGGGAGAACAGTTTCATGAGGGTGAGGTTACTTCCTCAGTGCAGTTGTGTGCAGGGCCGTCATGGGAGTTGCGGGATCAACACTTCCCAGGGACTACTGTGGAATGCCATGAGTCTTGAACACTCCGCTCCCCCCCGCGGCCTGCGCCGCCTCCGCAGCACCGCGGCGAAGACTGCGGCGAAACTGGCCACCACCGCCTCCCGACTGACCGGCCGGGGCGCGGGCGGCATGATCGGCGGGCTGGTCGCCAACGCCATCGATCCGACGATCATGGAACAGCTGGCCGCCCGTCGCCCGGCGATCCTGATCACCGGCACCAACGGAAAATCGACGACCACCCGCATGTTGGCCGCGGCGATGCGCCGGAAGTACAGCGTGGCCACCAACGACGGCGGTGACAACATGGACGCGGGCATCATCTCCGCGCTGATGGCCGGCGCGGGTGCCTCGCGCATCGTGCTTGAAGTCGATGAGCTGCACGTGCCGTCCGTGGCCGACCGACTGGATCCGCAGGCGCTGATCCTGCTGAACCTAACCCGCGATCAGCTCGACCGGGTCGGTGAGATCAACAAGATCGAGCGTGCGCTGCGGGCCACCGTCGCGGCGCATCCGGACATGCTCGTCATAGCGAACTGCGACGACGTGCTCATGACCTCGGTGGCCTACGACGCCAAGAACGTGGTGTGGGTCGCCGCCGGGGCCGGTTGGATCGGGGACTCGGTCTCCTGTCCGCGCACCGGCGGGCACATCATGCGTGACGGTGATGACTGGTGGGCCGTGCGGGAGTTGTCCGACGGCCGCGAGTTCCGCCGCCCCACCCCGACCTGGACCGTCTCCGACACCGGACTGAGCGGCCCCGCCGGAGAGGCGGAGCTGAGCCTCAAGCTCCCGGGCCGCGCCAACCGGGGCAACGCCACCCAGGCCATCGCCGCGGCCGTTGAGGGGTTCGACGTCCCGCTCGCCGACGCCGTGTCCGCCGCCGAGGGCGTCGACAACGTCGCCGGCCGCTACTCCACCGTGAAGCTGGGAGACCGGGAGGTCCATCTGCTGCTGGCGAAGAACCCGGCCGGTTGGCAGGAAGCTCTGTCGATGGTCGACCGTTCAGCGGATGGCCTGGTCATCGCCGTCAACGGGCAGGTCGCCGACGGTGAGGACCTCTCCTGGCTGTGGGACGTGCGCTTCGAGGACTTCGAGGATCTGTCCGTCAAGGCAGCCGGGGAGCGCGGCACCGACCTGGCGGTGCGCCTGACCTATGCGGACATCGACCATGACCTGGTCCGGGACCCGCTCGCGGCGGTGCAGGCCTGTCCACCAGGGCGCGTCGAGGTCCTGGCCAACTACACCGCGTTCCGGGATCTGAAGAAGGATCTGAACCGGGAACTCGCGAAGGAGGATGACAACCGTGGCTGAGCAGCTGAATATCGGATTGATCCTGCCCGACGTGCTGGGCACCTACGGCGACGACGGCAACGCCCTCGTCCTGCGTCAGCGCGCCCGGATGCGCGGACTCGACGCCGAGATCGTGAGGATCAAGCTCGGGGAACCGGTGCCCACCGGACTGGACGTCTACTGCGTCGGTGGCGGCGAGGACTCCGCCCAGGTGCTTGCGGCCGAACACCTCATCGCCGATGGCGGGTTGAGCCGCGCCGCCCATGCCGGGCGGCCGGTCTTCGCCGTCTGTGCCGGCCTACAGGTCCTGGGTGAGTCCTTCCGGGCCGCGGGCCGGGTCATCGACGGCGTGGGGCTGATCGACGCCACCACCGTCGGCCTCCAGCAGCGCGCCATCGGGGAGGTCACCTCCGCCCCGACGAAGGCCGGCCTCACCGCCGAGCTGACGGAGCCGCTGACCGGTTTCGAGAACCACCTCGGGGCCACCGTCCTGGGCCCCGGCGCGGAACCCCTCGGCCGGGTCTCCCGCGGCGTCGGCAACTGCGACGTCGCCGGGGCCGCCGACCTGCCCGACGCCGGTCGACAGCGCAGTGCGGAGGGCGCCGTGCAGGGCAACGTCATCGCCACCTACATGCACGGCCCCGCCCTTGCGCGGAACCCGCAGTTGGCGGATCTGCTGCTGGCTCGCGCCATGGGCATGCGCCTGTCGGAGCTGGAACCGCTGGAGATCGGGGTCGTCGACAAGCTGCGTCTGGAACGCCTGCGCTGACCCCGGGGCGCGGGTGTTGCGGGTGACCGTTCTGGAGTAATCTCGGGGGTACCCATCCGAGGGGCTGACGTGAACGTTCCTCCACCGTTCACCGCCATTCACCACGGTCGACGGGGGATGAAACCCCGATGTCTCCCGCCGCCACGGCAGCCTCCTTCAGCTGCACGGAGGAAGGACGATGATGCCCGGAACCCCGCTGCGCCGCCTGGGGGCGGCACTGTCGCTGGTGGCCCTTCCGTTGGCCGGTTGCGGGAGCATCCCGGCCGACGCCGAGGGCACCCTGGACCGCGCGCGTGACGGCACACTGGTCGTCGGGGTGAGCGAACACCCGCCCTGGACGGACATCAACGAGGCCACCGGGGAGGTCTCCGGTTCCGAGGCCGACCTGGTCACCGGCTTCGCCGAGAGCATCAACGCCGACATCGAATGGCGCCCCGGAGCCGAGAGCATCCTGGCGGGAATGATGAAGGAGGGTGAACTCGACGTCGTCATCGGCGGCCTGACCTCCTCGTCGCCGTGGGCCAACCACATGGCGCTGACCCGTTCCTACGCCGCCGTGGAAACCGAGGACGGGCAGACGGAGAACATGGTCATGGGCGTGCCCATGGGTGAGAACGCGCTCATGGTCTCACTCGAACGCCACCTGGCGCAGGAACACGGTGAGATCTGATGGCCCACGTGGAAGAGGCGAGCACCGGTTCCGGCCACGACGCTCTGCCGGAGGAACAGCGGGAAAACCTGCGGAAGGCCGTCCGCCTGGAATGGATCACCATCGGGGTGCTGGTGGTTACGGTGGCCCTTGTGGGCCTGGTGGCGGGACAGTCCCAGGCGATGCAGGCCGCCTGGCTGGAGGACATGTTGTCCTTCCTGCCGCCCATCGCCTTCCTCATCGCGACCCGGATTCTACGGCGCAGCCCCAATCCCCGGCATCCCTACGGTTACCACCGGGCGGTCGGGGTGGGGCACCTCGTCGCCGCCACCGCCCTGCTCATCATGGGCGGGTTCCTCCTCTTCAACTCGGTGATGGGCCTGGTGAACGTGGAGAAACCACCCATCGGGCTGACGGTGTTGTTCGGACAGGAGATCTGGGCCGGATGGCTCATGATCATCGTCATGGCGCTGTCCGGCGTCCCCCCGGTGATCCTCGGCCGGATGAAGATGAAGTTGGCCGCCCCGCTGCACGACAAGATCCTCTACGCGGACGCCGACATGAACAAGGCGGACTGGTCGACCGCGCTGGCCACCATCATCGGTGTGCTCGGCATCGGCATCGGCCTGTGGTGGATGGACGCGGCCGCCGCGATCGTGGTCTCCATGTCGATCCTCTATGACGGGGTGACCAACCTGAAGGCCGCCATCGAGGACCTGACGGACACCCGCGCCATGACCTTCGACGAGGAGGACCACCCGCTCATCGGTGAGATCGAGCAGGTCGCTGGAAGTGTTCCGTGGGTTGCCGAGGCCGCGGCGCGGGTGCGCGACCAGGGTCACGTCTTCCACGTCGAGATGTTCGTGGTGCCCCACCAGGGCCAGGACCCCACCGTCGCCCAGCTGCGGGAGCTGCGCGGCCAGCTACAGAAGGTCGACTGGAAGCTCCACGATGTGACGGTGGCCCCGGTACCTCATATCCCGGTATTCCTCACCGATGCCGCCCGGTAACCCAGGGAGGACGCCGGGAGCCCTGAAGCGGACGTAAGCAAGGCGGACCGGGTGACGCAGTGACCATTGAGCATGTGCGATCGAGGGCAGATGTTTCACGTGGAACTCTTTGCCGCCTCCGGGCCCAGGCACGACTCACCTGCAGAACAAATGGCTGAACTGCGTGACGGCGTCCGCGCTGTGGAATGGAAAGTCCACGACGTCGTCATCGCCCCGGTACCCGAGATCCCGCTGGAACAGGTACCGGTGGGCGATTGACGCGGTGAAGGGTTGACGGTCAGTCGGTGTTGCGGCCCGTCAGCTTGTCCCTGAGCCGGTCGACCATGCCGACGCCCGCGCCGACGGTCTTGTGGAACAACTCCGAATGCGGGGCGCTCGGGTGGGGACGGGTGGGGGCCAGTTTCTTGGCTTGTTCCACCTTCTCCCCCAGCTCATTGAGCAGCTCCTGGTTGAGGTGGGTGCGCAGCTTCGGGAACTGGTCGGCCTCCTCATCGTCGATGTGGTGTCGCAGCTGGTCCTCCATCTCGTCGACCAGGGCCATGAATTCGGGGCTGCCTGCGTCGACGTCCTCCATCTTCTTCATCACCTTGACGAGCTCATCGTGCTCCTCCCGGTCATGGTCTGCCTCTTCCTTGCCGTCGGGCAGGTGCTTCTCCATTGCGGGGTAGACGTGCATCTCCTCGGCGACGGAATGGCGCATCACCTCCGCGATGAGGGTGTCCGCCAGATCGCGGCGCTGCTCTGCTTCGACTGCGGCGCGGATCTCAGCGATCAGTTCGAGCATCTCCCGGTGATCGGTGGTGAGAATGACGGTGACGTCGGAATTCTGGGTCTGGGTCATGGCGGTGATCCTTTCCGTTCGTGTTCGGGCACCTGCATGTCAATTGTAACGCCGGTCACAGATGCCTGCAGGGCAAAGCCCGCCGGCCGGACCCTGGCAGGGATCCGGTCGGTGGGCCGCGGCGGCCGCTGCCGGGGAAAGCTAGAGTCCCCCTTCCCTGCCGGCGGCCGTGCCGGCGGGCGTGTGGCCGGGTTCGTTGACTCCGTGGGCGTCCCGCCGTTCACGGGGCAGGAAGGACAGGGCGACCATGGTCACGCCGAGACCCAGGTGCAGCCAGTTGTCCGCATCGTTGAGCGGTACGAAGTTGGCGGCGGACTCATAATCGATGACCAGGCCGTAGACCCACAGGGCCAGGTAGACGATGCCACCCCAGAGCAGGAAGTGGCGGGCGGTGACTGACGACCGCGCCAGCGCGATGCCCGCGACACCGTAGAGCAGGTGGACGACATTGTGCAGGATGGAGACCTGGAAGATGCCCAATAGCAGCGCCTCGGAATGATGTCCGGCGAACTGCAGGGTGTCATAGTTGGTGGTCACCCCGGGGATGAAACCGGCGACGCCGACCAGCAGGAAGACGATACCGTAGAGGAGAGCGACGATTTGGAGTGGCGAACGCCCGGCGCGAGTGCCGGACCGGTTGGGAGCTGACATGATGACACCTCTCTTTTCGGCCGACCGCGGAATCGACGGAATCGGAAATTGCGACGGTCAGGGGCCTGACGACGCACAGCCTCAATTGCAACACCCGTAACATGTGTCACATCCGCGTTAGCGTCAGATTAACAAGACACTCCACAGGTATCTACCGGTTTGTGCTTTTTGTTATGAAACTAGATTGGTAAATCCCGCTGTCGTTCCCTCGTCGAGGGCCGGGCCGACCGTTTCACCTGGCCCCGTTCACCGTTCATGGCGCGGCGGTCCACACTCCGAGCTCATTGCCGCTGGGGTCGGTGAAGTGAAATCGGCGGCCGCCCGGGAAGTCATAGGGTGGCGTGGATACCGTGCCGCCTGCCGCTTCGACAGCGCGGAGCGATGATTCGAGATCATCGGAATACAGGAGGACCAGCGGGCGTGCATCCGCAAAACCGGACAATCCCCCGACCTCTCCCCCGTCGGAGCCCACGATGCCGGCGTACTGGTCACCGTAATCGTTGAATGCCCACCCGAATGCCGCCCGGTAGAAATTCCGCGATCTCGCCACGTCTGCGGCGGGAAGTTCAACGTAATCGAAGGTGTGGTGCGTGGACATGGCAACTCCTCTGGTTGCGAACCCGTACAGCTCTTCAAAGTGAGCACAGGTTATCAACCCCCGCTTCCCGGCTGACCTGAATGCGTCACCGGACCCGGGCATGGGCTGGACCCAGGGGGCGGGCAAGGAACGCGGCACCGGTCACGGGCCCAGGTGAAAACCCTGTCCTCAGCTCTGCATGAACCGCCGATGCCCCGGGTTGTCCACAGCTAGATGATCAACCGCCCGCTGAGGGCACGTGAGAGCGTCAACTCGTCGACGAACTCGAGATCCCCGCCCAGCGGCATGCCGGACGCGAGTCGGGAGACGATCAGGTTCGGGAAATCCTTGAGCAACCGCGCCAGGTAGGAGGCCGTCGCCTCCCCCTCGGTGTTGGGGTCGGTGGCGAGAATGACTTCGTGAATTTCCGGGATGCTGTCGTGCAACGGGTTCTCCGGGGTGGAGTCCGCCAGCTCACGATCGGGCAGGACCCCGCCGATGCGCTGCAGGAGGGAGGAGATGTTCAGGTTCTTCGGGCCCACGTTGGCCAGCGGGTCCAGTGCACCGCCGAGGACGTGGTAACGGCCGTTGAACTCGCCGGTGCGCTCGATGACCTGGATGTCCTTCGGCTCCTCAACCACACAGATCAATCCGCGGTCACGTCCCGAATCAGCGCAGATGCGACAGACATTCTCGCGGGAGATATTCGAGCAGATACGGCAGAAGGTCACGCCGTCCCGGACCGCTCCGAGGGCCGCCTGCAGCCGGTTGATGTCCTCGGGCTCCACGGCCAGCAGGTGGAAGGCGATGCGTTGGGCGCTCTTGGGGCCCACGCCCGGTAACCGGGAGAGCTCGTCGATGAGGTCCTGGAGGGGTCCTTCAAACACGTCGTGTGCAACACCTTTCCGTTTCCGGCGACCGGAGAATTCCGGGCGGCCGTCTGAACCAGGATATTAGGGAACGGGACACGGCCGAGTCACCACGCCGCGCGTGGCTGACTCGGCCGTGGAAAACCGCAGGTCAGGCTAGCCCAGCAGGCCACCGAGCGGATCGCCGCCGCCCAAACCCTGCGACAGCGGGCCCATCTTCTCCTGGGCCAGGTCACCGGCCTTCTGATGGGCGTCCTGGAAGGCGCCGGTGAGCAGGTCCTGCAGGGTTTCGACATCCTCGGGGTCGACCACCTGCGGGTCAACCTTGACGTCGGTGACCTCGCCGCCACCGGTCATGGTGACGCTGACCAAGCCGTTGCCGGCGGTGCCGGTGACGGTGGCGGCCAGAATCTCCTGCTGGGCCTCCTGCAGCTTGGCCTGCATCTCCTGGGCCTGAGCGAGGATCTGGGACATGTCCGGCTGGGTCATGGTGAACCTTTCGGGGTTGTGATCGTTTGTCGGCGGCCAGTCTACCGACTCACAGGCGTTTCGCGCCGAGTTCCTTCTCCAGCAGCTCCATCGCGATCGTCGTCGCGTCCCGCCGGTCATAGTTGCCCGGCTGGCGTGCCGCCTCCGCCATCATCTCCTCTTCCTCGCTGCGCTGCCGGGACGCCGAACCCGGCGTGTGCGGGGCTTCCGGCGCAGTCGGTGGCTGCTGTGCAGCGGGTGCCGACGCCCGCGCCTGCTGCGGTGCGGCCGAGTCGCCCGGGTGACCGTAGGGGTCCGGTGGCGGCGGCGCGTCGTAACCGGGGCCCTCGTCAGGTTCCGGTGGGAGTGGGACTCCGTTGTCGAAGGCCGGACGGGCGGCGCGTTCAGCCATCCTCGCCTCACCACGGGCAGCGGCGGCCTCCCAGTTGCGGCGAGTCGGCTCCTCCCCCGGTTCCTGCCGGGACTGCGGCTGCTCAACCGGGCTACCTGTGCCGGTCCCCGCCTGGTCAGTCTGGCCGTTTCGGGATTCATCCGACCCGCCGAGCGGAGCGGGTTGGCCCCACGTGGGGGCCGGCGTCTGCGCCGGCGCTGCAGAGTTCTCCTGCCGAGGCTGCGATTGGTGCTGTGGGCGCTGTTGGCCACCGAGCGGGGCGGGCTGGCCCCAGCCCTGTGCCGGTTCCTGCCTGTCCGCGGTGCCCGGAGCGGGCGTTTCAGCCGGTGTTGGCCTCTCGGGATCCTCTACGGAGTCCGTGGGCCCCGCCGAAGCGGGGGACTCGGTGCTGTTCTCCCGGGGGCTGGTCTCCCGATTCGGATTCCAGCTGGCGGGTCGGCTGGAGGGCGCGGCAAAACCGGCCGCCGCGGGATCCGTTCCAATCACGCAGTGGACCTTGAGCGGGCGCTCAAATTCCTCGACCAAAACCGCGACGATGTCCTGGTTGTTCGTCGGGGCGTTCAGCCGCTCCGCGAGGGCGCCGGTGTTGTGCCCGAGCACCACCGTGTCGTCGCGCAGGCCCAGCACCTTGGCCTCGGTGAGCATGATCTCGGCGACCTTGTTACGACGCCCGATCGCGGTGCGCAGCTGAACCCAGTTGGAACGGATCCGCTCCACGACGTCCTCATCGGAGTCCGCCGGTGCAGCTGCGGTGGGCGAAGACGCCGGTGCCGGAGACGGAGACTGCGACGGTGCGGGTTCCGGCGCGGCAGGCTGCCCCTGCGGGATCGTTTCCCGCGGAGCGGCCTGCCGAACCTCAGGCTCCCGGGGATGCTCGGCCGGGGATTCCTGAACGGCCTCCTGGGCCGGCGGCTGGGCAGGGGTGGGGGTCAGTTCCTGGGAGCGGTCCGGTTCCGCAACGGGGGCAGGCGCCGCCGGTCGCGCGGCCTGCGACTGCGGTTGCGGTTGTGGTTGCGGCTCAGGCTCTGGCTCTGGCTGAGCGGTCGGCGTCGGCCCCTGTGGCCGCGGCTCTGCTCCGGCGTTCGGCGCGGGCGCTGGCGCAGCAGCGGCAGCCTGCCCGGCCGTCTGGTCGGCGGAGGCGTCCGCGGCAGCGGCCTTTTCTGCCGCAGCCTTCTCCGCGGCGGCTTTCTCCGCCGCCTCGCGGGCCAGTCGCTGGGAGCGCCGTTCGAAGACGCGCTGCCCACTGGAAGCACTACTGACTGCGGGAGCGTCCGGGCTGCTGCCGGAGGCCGTCGGGGCGGCCCCCGGCACCGGCGGCGGTGCGGTGGTGGCCTGGGCGACGGCTCCGGCGCCCCCGGCCTGCGAGGCCGGCAGAAGCAGGTGGGCGCAGAGGATCTCCAGCAGCAGACGGGGCGAGGTGGCGCCACGCATGTCGGCGATGCGCTCGTTGACGGTCGCGGCCAGGTGCGCCAACTGGGCAGCGGTGAAATTCGCCGCCTCCGCGCGCAACACCTCGGCGCGGTCGGTCGGGGCGTCGACGAGCCCCATCTCCAGGGCCTCGGGAACGGCCTGCAGGACCATCAGGTCACGCAGTCGCTCCAACAGGTCCTCGACGAAACGGCGGGGCTCGTGGCCGGCCTCGATGACCTCGTCAACGGTGGTGAACAACGCGGCCCGGTCCCCTTCGGCCAGCGCGTCGATCGTGGCGTCGATGAGCGACAGGTCGGTGACTCCCAGCAGCGGCAGCGCCAGATCATAGGTCAGGCCATCGGCGCCTGCGCCGGCGAGCAACTGGTCCAGCAGGGAGAGCGTGTCACGGGGCGAACCGCCGCCCGCGCGGATGATCAGCGGATAGACGGAATCCTCCACCGCCACATCCTCCGAGACGACGGTGCGCTCGAGCAACCCTCGCATCGCCGCCGGGGTGAGCAGGCGGAACGGGTAGTGGTGGGTGCGCGAACGGATCGTGCCGATGACCTTCTCCGGCTCGGTCGTCGCGAAGATGAAGATCAGGTGCTCCGGGGGTTCCTCCACGAT
>CAYSIP010000027.1:0-17827 GCA_964431055.1 uncultured Corynebacterium sp.
GCCCACGACGAGCGCGCCGAGCTGCAGAAATCCCCGACCCCGTACGACACCCGGAAGGAAGACGCGAAGTCCTGACGCTGGAAACAGCCAGGAACGCCGAATAACACCTCCTTCTGACTAGACACACCCCCGGTAGGCATTCGCCCACCGGGGGTGTGTCGTCGTATCTGCCAGGTCATGAGACAATGACCCCGTGACTGATCCCAATGCAATCGAAGGAACCCTGGACGGACAGATGGGCATGGCCGTCAGCCTGCGCCCCGGCCTGGTGTCCGCCGTCATCACCGCCACCGGCAAAGACCGCCCGGGTGTGTCCGCCGCGTTCTTCCGTGTTTTGTCCTCCCATGACATTCAGCTTCTCGACGTCGAACAGTCCCAGTTCCGGGGCTTCCTCTCCCTCGCCGCCTACGTGGGAATGGACCCCAGCAGGGAGGCCACGCTCACCGAGGGGTTGATCGAGACGCTCAGGGGTTATGGCCAGCGCGTCACCGTGGAGATCGGTGAGACCCCCGCCGGTTCCCGGACCCGATCCACCCACGTGGTCGTCATCCTGGGTGATCCGGTCACCGCCGCAGATGTCTCGGCTGTGGGGCAGACGCTGGCGAATTACGACGCCAACATCGACAAGATCCGGGGCATCGCCGACTATCCGGTCACGGGCCTGGAGCTGCGGATCACCGTGCCAAATCCGGAGCCGGGTGGGGGCCAGGCGCTGCGCAAGGCGCTCGCGGAGCTCACGACCCAGCTCGGGGTCGACATCGCCATTGAGCGCGCCGGCCTGCTGCGCCGTTCCAAACGCCTGGTCTGTTTCGACTGCGACTCCACGCTGATCACCGGCGAGGTCATTGAGATGCTCGCCGCCCACGCCGGCAAGGAGGAAGAGGTCGCCGCCGTCACCGAACGTGCCATGCGGGGTGAGCTCGACTTCGAGGAGTCGCTGCGTGAGCGCGTCGCCACGCTCAAGGGGCTCGATGCCTCCGTCATCGACGAGGTTGCCACAGCCATTGAGCTGACCCCCGGGGCCCGCACCACCATCCGCACCCTGAAGCGCATGGGTTACCGCACCGCAGTGGTCTCGGGTGGTTTCATCCAGGTGCTGGAGGGTTTGGTCGAGGATCTGGAGATCGACTACGCCCGCGCAAACACCCTCGAGATTCTCGACGGCAAACTCACCGGCCGGGTCATCGGTCAGGTCGTCGACCGGGCCGCCAAGGCTGATTTCCTGCGGGAGTTCGCCGCGGACTCCGGGCTGAAGATGCACCAGACCGTCGCCGTCGGTGACGGCGCGAACGACATCGACATGATCTCCGCCGCGGGCCTGGGCATCGCCTTCAATGCCAAGCCCGCCCTGCGGGAGATCGCCGACACCTCCGTCAACCACCCGTTCCTGGACGAGGTGCTCCACATCCTGGGAATCCCGCGCGAGGAGATCGACTCCTCCGACCTTGAGGAGGGGACCTTCCACCGCGTGCCACTGCCGCAGGAGATCCGGTGACCAGGATGCCGGACAGTCATGACGGCTCCGACCCGCTGGCGGTGGCACACAGCCTGTTGGCGGAGCGGGTCAGCTCCGACCGGCGGACCCGGTCGGAGGACCCCGATCGTCCGGAGACGGTGCAGGCGATGCAGATCGCGTTGCATGTGCCGAAGGCTGATCCGCCGCGCCGCACCGATCTGTTGGAGGCCGCGGCGCGCGCCGTCGTCCAGGTCTGTCTCGACGACCGCGCGGCCACCGATCCGTTCTGGCATGAGGGGTTGGAAAACTGGTACGACCACTTGATCCGCAAGGTCACCCGCCGAGCCCGCAACAAGCAGTGGACCGACGTACAGGAGGTTGCGGGCATCACGGCCGTCGTCAACGGCGCTGAGGCGCGGGCCTTCGTGCCCTCGGCCGTGTCTGAGGTGCCCGCCGCCGTCCGCAAACTGCAGATTCAGGGCACGGAGCTGCCTCAGGACGAGCCCGGGGAGATCGACCCCGCTCTCCCCACGATCCTCATCGACGCCGGCCTGAACATGACCACCGGGAAGGCCGCCGCCCAGGTGGGGCATGCCAGCATGCTGCTCGCCGCCCGCAAGGATCTCGCCTGGGTGCGTGCCTGGGCGGCCACGGACTTCGCGCTCAACGTCCGTGAGGTCAATTCGGAGACCTTCGCCCGCCACGCAGAGAACCCCCTCGCGGTGGCCGTGCACGACGGCGGGTTCACCGAGGTGGCTCCCGACTCGTTGACCGTCTTCGCCATCCCGGGGCGCTCATTTGACGGCTGAGCTGTGGACCTGGGGGAGCCCGTCGATGATAAGCGGGTGGGGTCGGGTGGGTGTTGGCGGATCCTGGAAAGGTGAAATTCAGACCGCCGACGGTCTGGTGCTGTAACCAATCTCGGCCACAGCACTGCCCAGGTCGCGCACGCTGGTTTCCTGCGGGTCGTGTTCCGCCATGACGCGTCCGAGGGGGAACTTCACCTCGGCGTTCTCCCTGTTTTCGCATGGTCACCAAGCCTGGTCCCGATCATGACGATGCAGTGGGGGGAAGGTGAACTCAGCGGGGTGTTCGGTGTCTTCCCCGCACCACAGACTCCCGGAACACCGCGCCGGACGTTCCCTGACGCGGATCAGACAGGGGAGATTCACCGCCACCGTGGGTCATTCCCCCTCGACGAGACTCTCGAGACCGTCCGGATCGAGGATGGCGACCCATTCCCGACCGGAGTCGATGAGCCCGGCCCTCTTCATCTTCGACATGGCGCGGGAGGCCGATTCCAGGGTCGTGCCGGCCATGCCGGCGACGTCATCGCGGCGGAGCCGTGCCTGCAGCAGGCTGGAACCGTCCTCCCGGGGCTGGCCGAGCTTCCCGTCGAGGCGGCGCAGCACCGCCCCCACCCGCTGCTCGACGTTCTTCGTGCTCTGCCCGACGTCCCGTTCCCGGGACTGGGCCAGGCGGTCCTGCTGCATCTCCATGATCGCCAGGGCCAGCCCAGGATGGTCCGCGACGACGCCGGCGAGCGCCTCGGCGGGCAGGTAGAGCGCACAGGTGGTCTCCATCGCCCAGGCGGAATCTACGGCCTCGGTCGGGTGCGTGTGGAGGGGGCCGATGACATCACCAGGGGCGGCTATGTCCATGGTGAGCTCCCGCCCCTCGACGGTGTCGCGGGTGATCCGGGCGCGTCCGGAGACCATGAGATAACTGCCCTCCGCCTGTTCGCCGGCCAGCAGGATCGGATCACCCTCCTTCCAGGACCAGGCGCTGAGATGCCGGTCGAGGGCCCGGTGCTCGTCGACGTCCAGCGCCCGGGTCAGAGGGGAGCGGGACATGACCCGCAGCCGTACGTCGGCGGAGCAATGATGGGGCCGGGCACAGTTCGGGCGGACGGGGTTCCGGGACATGATTCCATGCTAACCGATCCCAACCGGGATAAAGCTGCTGTTGGGAGGGTGGAACGGCTGCTGTTGGGGGCATCGGTGTCTCACTATCAACCACGCCGCCCGGTTCCAGGCAACCCAGCCAGAACCACAACCCCCACCAACCCACCTACGGGGCCGACGGGCGCCAGTACGGGACGGGCGGATACACCACTCAAATGGACTTGACCCCCTGCACTCCACAGGACCGAGGGGATTCCAGCTGGCCCGACACAACATCCGCGCTCCCGAGCCACAGTGATCCCGTTGCCGCGGCGGGGAGTTTCCCCCCCCAGGGCGCCAAGGCGCTGTTCGCTTATTCTCTTCCCTGGTCCCTGGCGTTCGCGCCCGTCTTCGTCGGCGGCTTTCTGGT
Source organism: uncultured Corynebacterium sp. (assembly GCA_964431055.1). Classification (GTDB taxonomy): domain Bacteria; phylum Actinomycetota; class Actinomycetes; order Mycobacteriales; family Mycobacteriaceae; genus Corynebacterium. The sequence goes on from CAYSIP010000027.1 coordinate 3,770, forward strand.
GGCCTCCGTAGCCGTCCGCATCGTCGGGGCGGCGGGACTGACAGGCAACGAGACCGGTTTCCTCCCCGCCATGCCCATCGCTTTCCTCGCGTACCTGGTGTCCACCGTGGTGATGGTGGTGGGCACCCTCAACACCTACCGCCGCACCATCCGACGGGCCGGGTTCGGTGATCCGTTCCGGGTGTCCTTCGACGTCACCCGGTTACTGGGCGACCAGACGTTTCAGCGCGCCCTGCACCACCTTCGGGTCACCGGTCTCCCAGAAGGCGGGCATCGAGGCGCGGAGGAAACTGCCGTAGCGCTTGGTCACCAGTCGGTTGTCCAGCACGGCGACCACCCCGCGGTCGTCGACGGAGCGCAGCAGCCGGCCCGCACCCTGGGCCATGAGCAGCGCCGCGTGCGTGGCGGCGACCTCCATGAAACCGCTGCGCCCCTCGGCGTCGGCGGCCTCCTTGCGGGCCTGCAACAGCGGGTCGTCGGGCCGTGGGAACGGGATGCGGTCGATGAGCACCAGGGAGCAGGAACGCCCCGGAACGTCGACGCCCTGCCACAGGGTCAGGGTGCCGAACAGGCAGATGTTCTCGTTCTTCGAGAACTTCTCCACCAACGCCCCGGTGGTGTCGTCCCCCTGGCACAGAATGTCGAAGGGTAGGCGACGGCGCATCTCCTCCGCGGCCTGCTCTGCGGCGCGCCGGGAGGAGAACAGTCCCAGGGTGCGTCCCCCCGCAGCCATGATCAGCTCGGCGATCTCATCGAGCGTCTCGGCGGCCAGGCCGTCGCGACCGGGCGGGGGCAGGTGTCGGGCGGTGTAGAGGATCCCTGCCTTCCGGGGATTGAACGGAGTGCCCGCGTCGAGGGAATCCCAGCTGCCCTTCGGCACTCCCCAGGCCGCGGCCATCGCCTTGAAGTTGCCGCCCACCGTCAGCGTCGCCGAGGTCAGCACCACGGTCTGTTCGGCGAAGAGCCGTTCATGGAGCAACCCGGCCACCGACAGCGGGGCGACGGTGAGCACGTCACCGCGGCGTTCGCTGCGGTCCAGCCAGACGACATCGGTCTGGGCGGCCGGATCGGATTCGTCGAAGACCTCGAGGATGCGCACCACCGCGTCGTGCAGTTCCTGCAGGTGGTTGGACAGGTTCTGCCGCTCGGCGAACTTCTCCGGGTCGTTGGCGGCCTCCCCGTCCGGGGGACGCACGATCGCCTCCCGCAACGACCACAATCCGTCGCGCAGGCCCGTGAGGCTGCCGCGGGCAATGACCTCCAGGTCCGTCCAGCGACCGTCGGGAAGCGTTTCGGTGGTGGTCTCCCAGTCACCGGTCAACTCATCCAGGCGTTCATCCTTGCCGTCGGCGCCGAGCTTGCCGGCGCGTTTGGAGGCCATGCGCAGCGACGTCGGGGAGATCTCGGCGGTGGCCACCGAGGTGATGCGGCCGTCGAGCTCGTGGGCCTCGTCGATGATGACCACATCGTGCTCGGGCAGGATGTCCACGTCAGAGAGGGCGTCGATGGCCAACAGCGCGTGATTGGTGACGACGACGTCGACGTCCTTGGCCCGGCCGCGGGCCGCCTCGGCGAAGCACTCCGCGCCGTGCGGGCAGCGGGAGGCGCCCAGGCATTCGCGGGAGGTGACGGAGACCTGCTTCCAGGCCAGGTCCGGAACGCCGGGTTCCAGGTCGTCACGGTCCCCGGTCTCGGTCTCATTCGCCCAGTCGTGGACACGGGAGATGTGGCGGCCCAGCCAGGAGACCTCGGCCTCGTCGATCAGCGCGTCCTCCGCGTCCTCCGGGCCCTGGCCGAGCTTGTTGAGGCACAGATAGTTCGACCGGCCCTTCATGATCGCGAAGGTGGGCTTTCTCTCCATCTCCGGTTCGAGCGCCTCCGCCAGGCGGGGAAGATCCCGCTCGACGAGCTGGCGCTGCAGGGCGATCGTCGCCGTGGAGACGATCACCGTGCTGTCGGTGGCTTGCGCGTGCCGGATCGCCGGCACGAGGTAGGCGAGTGACTTTCCGGTGCCGGTGCCGGCCTGAACAGCCAGGTGGCGCTCGGTTTCCAGGGCCTGGGTCACCGCGTTGGCCATGGCGATCTGCCCGTCGCGGCGGGCGCCGCCGAGCGACGCGACGGCCGCGGAGAGCAGATCTTCGGTGGACTGGGTCAACGGTTCCTCGGACACGGTGGCAGTGTATCGCCCCCGCCCGACCTGACGAACCTCGAGTCCGAAGGCGGTGGCCAGTTACAGCTCGCGGTGGCTTTCTGGGAAACCGGTGAAACGGGTGTGGATCGCAGGTTCGTCGCGCGAGAGCGCCAGACCCTCCCAGGGGAGAGTGAGCAGCTGCTCGGCGAGGTGCGCGCGGGATTCACCCAGGGTGGGCAGACCTTCGACCACCTGTCCATCACGGATCAACGGGGTGGTCAGAGTGGTGGCCGTCAGATGGCCGACCTCGGAGCCCCCGCTGCCGAAGGGGTAGACGAGCTCCTCGACGGCGACCCCGGTGGCGCGGTAGGTGCGCAGTGCGCACTTGGTGCCGCCGGTCATGGCCTTGCCGCGGGAACGCTTGGCTACGGGGTGCCCGTCGACCTCGACGAGCTTGTACACCAGGCCGGCGGTCGGGGCTCCCGAACCGGTGACCACGGAGGTGCCCACCCCGAAGACGTCGACCGGATCGCCGCGCAGACCCGCGATGGTGAATTCATCGAGATCGGAGGAGACGACGATCTTCGTGTTGTGTGCGCCCAGTTCGTCGAGTTGGCGGCGGACGCGCCGGGTGAGCACCCCGAGGTCACCGGAGTCGATCCGCACCCCGCCGAGCTCCGTGCCGGCTACCTCGACGGCGGTGGCGACGCCCTGGGTGATGTCGTACGTGTCCACCAGCAGGGTGGTGCCCACGCCGAGGGTCTCGATCTGGGAACGGAACGCCTCGGCCTCGTTGGGGGAGCCGTCGTCGTTGATGTGCAGCAGGGTCCAGGCGTGCGCCGAGGTGCCGGAGGCAGGGATGCCGTAACGGTGGGCGGCCTCGAGGTTGGAGGTGGCGGCGAACCCGGCGAGATAGGCGGCCCGGGAAGCGGTGACCGCGGCGTATTCGTGGGTGCGCCGGGAACCCATCTCGATGATCGGGCGGCCGTCGGCGGCGGTGACCATGCGGGCGGCGGCCGAGGCGATCGCGGAATCCGAGTTCATGATCGACAGGATCACGGTCTCCAGGACCACGCATTCAGCGAAGGTGCCGCGGACCGTGAGGATGGGGGAGTAGGGGAAGTAGAGCTCGCCCTCCCGGTAGCCGTCGATCTGCCCGGTGAAGCGGTAATTCCGCAGGTACTCGAGGGTGGTGTCATCGAGGAAATCGAGGTTGGCCAGCTGATCCTCGGTGAATACGAAATCGCGTACGGCGTGCAGCACCCGCGCGGTGCCGGCGACCACACCGTAGCGCCGCTCATTGGGCAACCGGCGGGAGAACACCTCGAAGCTCGCCTGCCGATGGGCGGTGCCGTCGCGCAGCGCCGCCTGCAGCATCGTCAGCTCATACTTGTCGGTGAGCAGCGACGTCGAACGGTTCTGGGGTAGGGAGGGCGCCTGAGGAAAAGTCACGTTCCCCACCATAGTTCACCGTTGATTCACCAGGAGGTGTTCCCGGGCGTCGGAGCCGCGTCCGGTGCGCTTCAGGAGGTGAACTGCAGCACGACCCACACGCGGCCCTGACCCACGGCCAGCCCCACGCCCTGGGATGAGTGCGCGGGGTTCAGCAGGACCTCGGTGTGGGGCCTGGAGTACAGCCACTGCTCGAGGAAGGCGTGGCCGGAGGCCTGGTCCCAGGGCAGGTTCGCCTGCACCATGGTGACGTTGGCGGGGGAGGGGTCCTCCCGCCCGACGACCGCGGTGCGTTCCGCCCAGTCCTGGGCGTGGATCTGCAGGTCGATGTCCATCACTACGGGCGGGACCCCCTCTTCGTGCCGCAGCGACAGCACCGCCTGCATCAGTTCGGAGCGGATCGTCTCGAGTTCGAGCTGGACGTCCGGGGAGGGCGGCTGATAACCGGGGTCCTCGACGGAGGAACCGTCCCCCGGGCCGGCGGGGAACTCCTCGCCACCGTCATTTCCGCCGGCCAGGCCCGCGACCATCGCCCACGCGATGGAAACCACCGTGAGAAGCGCCGCGAGGCGGGGCAGAAGATCACGGAAAGCGGCGAGGGGGTCACCGGTGCGTCCGGGCATGCGTGTCACGTCCTCCGTGAGGCTTCAGTGGGCTCCGGCGCGTGCCCGCCTGACCGTGGACACGGTCGGGATATACCGGAGTAAATTGACGGGAAGAACAACGACACTGAAGGTACCTCGTACGGTCGACGGTGACCACCGAGGGCGTGGGTTTCCGCGAGAACGGCGCCTTGGGGCAGGGCGAACCTACACAGGCACGGCAAGGTTGACTAGGCTGAAGCGCATGAACGGTCCACTTCGCCCTCAGATGATGGGTTCGCCGATGGCGACCCCGGAGCTCGATGAGGCCCTCGAGGTTGATGTCGCCACGGCTGAAAACCTGCCGTGGATGTGCATCGTGTGGGACGATCCCGTCAACCTCATGAGCTACGTGACTTATGTCTTCCAGACCGTGCTCGGCTATGACCGCAAGCGGGCCACGGAGCTGATGATGCAGGTGCACACGGAAGGCAAGGCCGTCGTCTCCACGGGGGAGCGAGACAAGGTCGAGGGTGACGTGAAGAAGCTGCACACCGCGGGCCTGTGGGCCACCATGCAGCAGTCCGGTTAGCGAAAGGAAGAACGCGCGAATGCAGGCGTGGCGCAAGAAGAAGGGCCTGATGAGGCCCGCCCGGTATCTCACGGTGCTCGATCCGATGGAGCGTGAGGTCCTCGGTGACCTCGCCGCCACCGTGTCCGAGGCGTTGATCGCCCGGGCCCAGTCCGCACCGAAAGACGAGCTCGCGGAAATGACCGGGATCTCATCCGGCCATAAGGATGCGCCCAAGGATCCCTCCCTGGCCCGCCTGTTGCCTGATTTCGCCCGCCACGGTGATCAGGAGTTCGACGGAGAGAACTCGCTGATGCGCTCCCTCCACGAGAACGACATCTGCCGCGGTAAGTTATCGAACCTCCAGGTCGTCACCCAGGCGGTCGGTCCGGACGGCGGGGTGGAGATCACCCTGACGGAGGAGGAGGCGCATTCCTTCGTGGCAGCCCTCAACGACCTCCGCCTCTACGTCGCCGCCGGTGAGGTCACCGGTGGCGAGGGCGCCATGGAGGACCGCGACAACCTGGTTGAATGGCTGGCCTTCAACCAGGACAGCCTGCTGACCGCCATCACCGGATGACGCCCGCTCCCGTCCGCGGATCCCTTGTCGACGTCCCCGGGATCGCCGTCGGGCACGCCAGTCTCGACGATACCGGGGTGACCGTCGTGCTCGCCCGCTCACGGGCGGGGGCGACCGCATCCGTTGACGTGCGTGGCGGTGGCCCGGGAACTCGCGAGACGGACCTGCTCGAACCGCACAACACCGTAGAGCGCGTTCATGCGGTGGTGCTGGCCGGCGGTTCCGCGTTCGGCTTGGCCGCCGCGGACGGCGTGATGACCACGCTCGAGGCCGCCGGGCACGGCTTCCCGGTGTTCGGCGAGGACCGGCCCGGACCGCGGGTGCCCATCGTTCCGGGCGCCGTAATCTTCGATCTGCTGGTCGGCGGGGCGGATCACCGACCCACGGCGGCCGACGGCGCTGCAGCCGTGCAGGCGGCACTGTCGGACGGCAACGACCGGGCGTCGGGAAGCGTCGGAGCCGGGTGTGGGGCCACCGCCGGAGTGCTGCGGGGTGGTTTCGGCCAGGCCTCGCGCACCGTGGGGGAGTACACGGTGGCGGCCGGGATCGTCGCCAACCCCGTCGGCGAGGTCATCGACCCGGCCACCGGCCGGTTCCACGGCGACCCGGCGTCCACCCCGGTGGACCTGGCACGCTTCGCTGCCCTTGTGCGGCCGGAGGCCAAGCTCAACACCACGATCGGGGTCGTCGCCACCGATGCGCCGGTGACCAAGGCCCAGGCGAAACGGCTGGCCATGGTCGGCCACGACGGAATCGCCCGGGCCGTGCATCCGGCGCACTCGCCCCTGGACGGTGACACCCTCTTCGCCCTGTCGACCTCCCCGGACTCCTCCGGGGTCGACACGAACGTCTTGCACGGGTTGTGTGCGGCGGCCGCGGAGGTCACCGCCTCCGCCATCGTGGACGCCGTGACGCAGGCGGCGCCCGGGTTCGGGCTGGGCACCTGGCGGGAGCTCGTGGAACGCTGACAGCGTCCGGGCCTGCGCGTGACTAGCCTGGGTGGCACCATGAGCTTCCAGAACCAGTACCCCCAGCCCGCCGGTTTCCCGGGCTCCCCCACACCGGCCCCCGCCACTGCGGGCCCGACGCCGCGCCAACGGGTGCGCACCGGTCTGGGCTTCGCCGCAGGTTACGTCATCGTCATCTGGGCCGTCCACCTGGTCAACACCTTCCTCTTCGGCGGTCTGCTCGCCTTCTTCGGGGTCCACCCGCTGGATCTCAGCGCCATTTGGCACGTTTTCACCGCACCCGTCCTCCACGCCAGTTTCGGGCACCTGATCTCCAACACGGTCCCCGGCGCCATCTTCTCCTTCCTCATCGGGATGTCGGGGGCGCGGGTGTGGTGGGAGGTCACCGCACTGGTCGTGCTCATCGGCGGGGTGGGGGTGTGGCTGCTCGGCGGGGTGGGAACCAACCACATCGGCGCCTCCGGCCTGGTTTACGGCTGGCTGGCCTACCTGCTCATCCGGGGCCTGTTCAACCGCAGTCTGGGGCAGATCGTCGTCGGCGTGTTGCTGGGCGTGGCCTACTCGGGACTGGTGTGGGGCGTGTTGCCCGGCATTCCGGGGATTTCCTGGCAGGCCCATCTGTTCGGCGCAGTCGGGGGATTCTCCGCGGGGATGTTCATCACCTCCGACGACCCCAGGGCTCTACGGGAGAAACGGGAGCAGAAACGGCTGCAGCGGGGTCGCTGACCTGTGTTCTCCCCGATAGGGAGGGCCGGGCTCCGCGAACCTGGAGCGATGGCGCGCGGACTCACATAAAACTCGCAGGTACTTTTTATGCGCCATCTAAACAAAAACTAAGAAACATTCTTAGTTTATGGCGTAACATATGCTGCGTGAACGACGATAACGTGCAGTGGCTCTCCGACGAAGAGACCGAAACCTGGCTCAACGTCTGGTCCTTCTATGTCTGGCTCCCATCCCGGCTCGATGCCCAACTAAAACGCGATCACGGCATCAGCCACTACGACTATTTCGCCATGGCGCGAATCTCCATGGCAGAGGAAGGGCGTCTGCGCATGAGTGAACTCGCCGCGCAATCCGACATGACGCTCTCCCACCTTTCCCGCGTGGTCACCCGCCTGGAAAATCAGGGCTGGGTCCGCCGGGTGCCGGATCCGACCGACGGCCGGTCCACCTTCGCCGAGCTGACCCCGGACGGTTGGGATCTCATCCGTTCCGCAGCCCCGGGGCATGTCAGGGAGGTGCGCCGACTCTTCTTCGACCACCTCACGCCGGAGGAGAACCGTCAGGTGGGCAGCGCCATGAAGAAGATCGTGGCCGGCCTGAACCCGCAGAAGGAACAACGCGACCGCAAGGGCCCCGGAAATCCCGGGGGCCAGGAGGACGGCCACAACGGCGAAGGCCGGAAAACAGCCTGATCCTCCGACGCAGCTAGCATGGGGGACGTGTCTGAGTTCCCCGTGTCCGCCACTGTCACCGTCACCACCCCGGCCGCCGACGCGCCGGGAACATCCGGTGTCGACGACCCCGCTGTCGCCCCGATCGGCATCTTCGATTCGGGCGTCGGAGGGCTGACCGTCGCCCGCACGATCATGGACCAGCTTCCGCACGAATCGATCATCTACATCGGCGATACCGCGCACGGCCCCTACGGGCCCCTGCCGATCGCCGAGGTGCGCGAACACGCCACCCGCATCGCCGACGAGCTCGTTGAGCGTGGTTGCAAAATGCTCGTCATCGCCTGCAACACCGCCTCCGCGGCGTTTCTTCACGACGCCCGCGAGCGCTACGACGTGCCGGTCGTCGAGGTGATCCAGCCGGCGGTGCGGCGGGCCATGGCCACCACCCGCAACGGGCGGGTGGGTGTCATCGGCACCACCGGCACCATCAACTCCGGGGCCTACCAGGACCTGTTCTCCATCAACCCGGGCGTGGACGTGTACGCGCAGGCCTGTCCCAGCTTCGTGGACTTCGTCGAGCGTGGCATCACCTCCGGCCGTCAGATCCTGGGGGTCGCGCAGGCCTACGTCGAGCCGCTGCAGGCCGCGGGCGTCGACACGCTCGTGCTCGGTTGCACGCACTACCCGCTGCTCTCCGGCGTGATCCAGCTCGCCGTCGGTGACCACGTCACCCTGGTGTCCTCGGCGGAGGAGTCCGCCAAGGATGTGCTGCGGATCCTGTCTGAGCGTGACCTGCTCGCCGACCCTGCCCGCCACCCCGGACCCACCCGGGCATTCGAGTCCACCGGCGACCCGGTGGCCTTCGCGCAGCTGGCGCAACGCTTCCTCGGTCCCGGAGTGATCGACGTCCATCAGATCGCCGGATGGTGAATTCCCACCAAATCCGCCCGGTGAGGTCGAAAAAACCACCCCGGCGTGGCACAGTGGCGTCATGAAGTTGACCATCCTCGGCTCCTCCGGAAGCGTCGGTGCCCCGGGCAATCCCGCTTCCGGATACCTCGTCAACGTGGACAATTCCCCCGGCGTCGTGCTCGACATGGGACCAGGCACGCTCGCCGCGCTCCAGGAGGTGCACGAGCCCAGCGACGTCCACGTGGTCTTCTCCCACCTTCACGCCGACCACTGCCTGGATTTCCCGTCGCTCATCGTCTGGCGGCGCTGGCACCCCACCAACGCCGCCACCGGCCGACACCTGTGCCACGGTCCGTCCAACACCATTGACCACCTGGGCGATCTGAGTTCCGACGATCTGGAGGAGGTGGACGACTTCTCGGACACCTTCGCCTTCTCCCCCTGGGAGCTGGGGCGCGAGCACATCATCGACCGCGTGAGCATCACCCCCTTCAAGGCGGTGCACCCGGTGGAGGCCTATGCCCTGCGCATCCAGGAACACACCACCGGCAAGGTCATCGCCTACTCCGGCGACAGTTCCTGGACGGAGTCCCTGGTCGACTGCGCCCGCGACGCCGACATCTTCGTCTGCGAGGCGACCTGGGGCGCCAACGATTCCGGCCGACCGGGGGGCATGCACCTGTCCGGCACCGAGGCCGGCCGTCTCGCGCGTCTGGCGGGAGCGAAGCGGCTGCTTCTCGTGCACATTCCGCCGTGGGGTGACCCTGAGGAAACGGTGGAGGCCGCCCGCGCGGAATTCGACGGACCCATCCGGCTCGGCACCCCCGGCATGGTGCTGGAGGTCTGACCCCTGGCGCCCGGCAGTGGTCATTCCCCGGGCGCGCGCGTGCACCCGGCCGCCGGGGCGGTAGCGTGGGATGCATGACTTCTGCTTTTGAGCGCGCCGACGGCCGCGCGACCGACCAGCTGCGCACCGTCCGCATCACCCGTGGCTTCACCTCCAACCCCGCAGGTTCCGTGCTCGTCGAGTTCGGCAACACCCGCGTCATGTGCACCGCCAGCGTCGAGCTGGGCGTGCCCCGCTTCAAGCGCGACTCCGGCGAGGGCTGGTTGACCGCCGAGTACTCGATGCTGCCGGCCGCCACCCACGAGCGCATGCCGCGCGAATCCATGCGCGGCAAGGTCAAGGGCCGCACCCACGAGATCTCGCGCCTGGTCGGCCGCGCACTGCGCGCCGCTGTGGACCTGACGCAGCTGGGGGAGAACACCATCCAGATCGACTGTGACGTCCTCCAGGCCGACGGCGGCACGCGCACCGCGGCGATCACCGGCGCGTACGTCGCGCTCGCCGACGCCATCGCCACCCTCAAGGCGGCCGGGGTCGTTCCGGGCGAGCCGCTGCAGCCGCCGGTGGCCGCGATTTCCGTGGGCCTCGTCGACGGAAACGTCTGCCTGGACCTGCCGTACGAGGAGGACTCGCGGGCGGAGGTCGACATGAACGTCGTGATGACCGAGGCCGGCAAGTTCGTGGAGATCCAGGGCACCGGAGAAAACGGTGACTTCGGTCGCGAGCAGCTCGATGAGATGCTCGACGTCGCGGAGAAGGGTTGCCGCGAGCTCATCGCCGCCCAGAAGGCCGCGCTGGAGGGATGACGGTCATGCGTCTGCTGGTGGCCTCGAACAACGCCAAGAAGCTCGCGGAGCTGGAACGCATCCTCGCCGAGCACGGCGTCGAGGGCGTCGAACTCATCCCCCTGTCCGGCGTGGAACCCTACGACGAGCCCGTCGAGGACGGCCGCACGTTCGCTGACAACGCGCTGATCAAGGCGCGCGCCGGAGCCCGTGAGACCGGGCTGGTCACCGTCGCCGATGACTCCGGACTGGCCGTCGAGGAATTGAACGGCATGCCCGGCGTGCTCTCCGCACGCTGGTCGGGCCGGCACGGTGATGACGCGGCGAACAACGATCTGCTGCTCGCCCAGCTCGCCGACGTGCCCGATGAGCGACGGGGCGCGGCATTCGTCTCCGTCTGCGCGCTGGTCACCCCGGAGGGCGCCGAACACGTGGCGGAGGGGAGATGGGAGGGGCGCCTGCTGCGCGCACCGGCCGGAGAGAACGGCTTCGGCTATGACCCGCTGTTCGTCCCCGCTGAGGAGGACGCCGCCGGATCAGTGCGCTCGTCCGCGCAGCTGTCCGCGCAGGAGAAGGACGCCCTGTCCCACCGGGGCAAGGCGCTGGCCCAGCTGGTTCCGGCGATCGCCGGGCTGGCCCGCCGGTAGGGCGTGGGTCAGGCACCACCTGCGGTGACCGGCAGCGGAGCGGTGCCGTCCAGCACGAAGAAACTGTTGGGGTCGAAATCGATCTCCACCGCGTCACCCACGGCGGCGTCCGGGACCTGCGAGAGATCCAGGGTCACGACCGTCCCGTGGTGCAGCAGGACCGGCACCTCCACGTCGTTGACGGTGAAGACCAGGTCAACCTCCCGGCGGGGGATGTGGTTGATCAGGCCCACCGTCATCTCCTCCTCGGTCGGCTCCGTGCAGTCGTAGTCGATGCACCAGCCGACGGGCAGCGTCTTGATCTGCTCGAGTTCCGTGGTCCACGAGTAAACCCGGTCCTCAACGTTGAGGCCGCCGAAGAACGCGCCGCCGATCCGCATCAGGTCGTAGAACAGCGGCTCGATCTGGTGGTTCAGCACGTCGCTCGCGCCTGCGTGGATGAGTGCGTCCTCGCCGAAGCCCGCGTCCCGGATCTGTGCGACCGCCTCGTCGAAGCGGGTCTTCTGCACCACGGTCACATTCGAGGTGTCGTTCTCCTCGATGGCTTGGGCGTCGTTCTCCGTGATGGTGGAGAAGTGGGTGGCGATGCCGATCAGCTCCAGATAATCGGATTCCTCGATGGCCTGTGCCAGGGGGAGCGCGTCCGAGGGGGTGACCCCCTCCCGGCCCAGGCCGGTGTCGATCCACTGGTGCACCCGCAGCGTCTTCTCTGAGCGGGACGCCATCTCGTCCGCGGCCTCGACCCAGGCGAGGTCTGCGGCGGTCGCCTCGATGTCGTAATGCAGCATCAGGGGGATGTCCTCCACCTGCGAGACGTACATGACGGCGATCTTCGATTCGATGCCGGCGTCGCGGAGGGCGATGGCGTCCTCCAGTTTCGGCACGAAGAAGTAGTCGGGGGACGCGGCCTCGTCGATCACCTGACCGAAGACGTCCACCGGCTCCCCGTTCTTCAGGACCGCGCCCAGCTGCACGTCAGGGGGATAGGCCCCCCGGACCAGCTCGGCGTGGGAGTGCACCATGTCCGTGTCCACGGTGAGCATCGGCATGTCCTGCGAGCCGTCCGAGGTGTAGGTGTAGGTCGTCGTCTGGGGGAGGGGTGTCCCGTCCGCGGCGAAGTTGACGTCGACGGTCCCGAGAATCTCGTTTGCGGGTGCGGTGCAGGCGTGCATGGCGGTGACGGAGTCATAGGTGCAATCCACCGAGCCGAGTTCGCCGAACCAGGCGGTGACCGGCTTCTCGGAGACCGCCCCGGTGTCCACGAGAACGAGGTTGCCGCCCTTGAGATCGCCATGGGCGGGATAGAGGGAGACCTCCTCGACCGCCGCCCAGTCGGTGTCCTCCTGCGCGCTCGCCTGGTCGAGCTGGCTGCATCCGGTCAGAATGAGAGCGGAGACACCCAGGACGGGTATCGCGAGCCGGGACTTCCGGCCCTCCCCAGCGCTCACAAAGTACTGCTTTCCCACGATGATCTTTCCTCTCGGCAGGTGTTCGACGGTGAATATCAGACCCTCCGCAAGATTAGAATAGACTGATAAATAGATCAACGTAAGGTGAGAAGACGAATTGTTGCCGCTATTAGTGAATGAGATTGCGGTTTCCGGGTCAGTAATGCGCCTTCACCGGCCCGGGGAGGGGGTCGGGGGGATGTCTCTGCCTGGCCTTGTAGCGGGAAAAGTGATGGTAATTCTGCGGGGCAGGGGTGGTGTGTGGGGCAGCCCCGCCCTTCCTTTGGGTCGGAAGGGGTTGTGGGCGGTCCCGGGAATGGCCTGACCCCGGTTCCCTCGCGGGGACCGGGGTCAGATGGCTGTGGGGGGCCGTGGTCGGGGAAGGGCTGTCCCGTTACGGGCGGTCCAGCTGGAACTTCTCCACGACTTCCTTGCGGCGATTGTTCTCCACGAAGAACGACAGCAGGGGCACCACGCCGGAGATTGCGGTGGTGAACCACACGGCGGGCTTCCAGCGGGCCTTCAGGCCCAGGTTCAGGGTGGTCAGCAGGTAGATCATGTAGGCCCAGCCGTGGAGGATCGCGACCCAGGTGGCCCAGGTCGGCATCTCCATCTGCAGCACATACTCCATGACCATGCGCACGACCAGGAGGAGGAGGAATACGCCGGTCACCCACGCGGCCACGGAGAAGATGTTCAGCGCGGTGCGCACCCGCCTCTTGCGCTCGGGGTGGATCTTCGGGGTGGTCTGGGTGCTCTGCTGGGTCATGGAATGGTCTCTCCGGTGGTCTCGGTGTCGCCGCGGTCTTCGCGCGCGGGCAGGCCGTCATCGCTGTCGCGGCCGCGGCGAGGGGTGTTGATCTCGTTGAAGGTGTCGATGTCAAGGGTGGGGCGTTGCGGGAGGAAGTCCTCCGGCAGCTCCGTGACCCGTTCGCCAAATTCGGCCCTGTCCGCCTCGTAGAGGAAATCGGGATCGTCCGCGTTGTTCTCGGCCTCGATCATCTGGTTCTCGTATTCGAGGTACTTGCGGTACGCGAACACGAAGAAGGCGCCGAACAGGGGCCACTGCAGGGCGTAGCCCAGATTCTGGAAGGTGCCGGACCCCGCCTGGAACCGGGTCCACTGCCACCACGCGAGCGCGAGTGTGCCGGCGACCGCGAGCGCGAGGAAGACGATGTGCGAGGCGCGGACCCTCTTCTTCTGCCTGCCCTGGTTATTGTTCTCGCTCACAGAACCCAAGGATACCTATTATCCATAAAAAGTTGGAGTCGTTGCCGGTGGGCTGTGTTCGGTCTCTCCGGTTTCACGTTGTACACTTTTGTCCTGTGCGCGCCCGTGGCGGAACTGGCAGACGCGCTGGATTTAGGTTCCAGTGCCCGAGAGGGTGTGTGGGTTCAAGTCCCACCGGGCGCACCATTCATGGAGCGGGGCACGCTTCGGGCCTGTCCCGTGACGGGCTTCCTCTCAGGGCCTTCCACCGGTTGGGTGGGAGGCCCTGCATGCTCTTCCTCTCCGGCTCTTTTCGGGGCGGTGCGGATCGGGTGGAGGTGACCCCGGCGCCTCGCCCCGCGACGGCAACGTCGGGTGTCGGGCCCGTGGCGGGGGATGGTCACGGTGTGGGCGGGATGTCTCGCGTGTCCATTCCCCGACCCGGACGCTCCCGCCTGTCAGGGGGGCGCGTGCGCCCCCGGCGTAGGGCTCAGGGTCCTGTACCTCTCGCGCCGGTACGACTAGCC
>CAYSIP010000027.1:17927-19232 GCA_964431055.1 uncultured Corynebacterium sp.
GCGCCCCCGGCGTAGGGCTCAGGGTCCTGTACCTCTCGCGCCGGTACGACTAGCCTGCGGATCATGAGCATCGACCGGTACATGGACAACTACTTCACCGACCGCGACGCCCACCCGCTCGTCGAGGTCGTGCCTGACCATGCGTGCCAGCACTTCACCCCTGCACCGGGTGTGAGTATTTTCGCTTCCCCTGCGCCGCGTGATTCGAATCACCCCACCGCCCCTGGTCCCGGCTCCATGGAGCGGGCCCGCGCTCTCGTGGATGAGCTGCTGCGTCCCCCGGGAACAGGGGTTCACGAGCCGACTTCCACCCGCTCCGGACGGGCCGAACCAACGGTTACGAAACCGTAGAACCCTGCGCAGGGGCCAGGCGCGCCGAGGTAAAGATGACGCTTTCCTCATGATTTTATGGCATATTTGGCTACCAAAACATGTGGGCGAAGTGTGCCCGCATGTCGTCATGCACGAGTAGGAAACACAGGAGCGAGTTCTCACGTGACCGAATACAGCACCTCCTTTCGGACGGACCGACTGATCAACCGCTTCGACCGCGAGCCGTTCGCCCTTGCCTTCGCCGGCCAGGGCTACGACTGGTTGAAGACCCTGCGCGCCTCCGTGGCCGCCGGAGTCGGCTCCGCCATCGACGGGTTCGTCGCCCAGGCAGCCACCAGGCTCGAGCCTGTCACCGACGAGCTCGCCGGCACCCGGCCGTTCGGCTTCGACCCGGTCACCTGGGCACGCAGCGAGGAGGCCCCGGCCTTCGACACCGCCCAGGCCGCGGTGTCCGTCCCGGGCATCCTCACCTCCCAGCTCGCCACCTGCGAGTCACTGAAGAACCAGGGCCTCAACCTTGATGAGGCCGTCGGCGCGATCGGCCATTCCCAGGGTGTCCTGGGCGCCTTCGCGGTCCAGGGTCGCGCCGAGGCGGCCGACCTGCTGGCCATCGCCCAGCTCATCGGAGCCGCCATCACCCGTACCTCCCGGATGACCGGCCTCATCCAGCAGGGTGACCAGATGCCGATGGTCGCCATCTCCGGCATCACCGCCGAGCAGCTGCAGCAGGCCATCGACCGCGTCTGCGTCGAGGTGCCGGAAGAGATCCGTCCGGTCATCGGCCTGCGCAACGCCCGCGACAACTTCGTGCTCGTCGGCCGCCCGCACGACAACGCCGCCGTCATCGACGCCCTGCGCATGCTCGCCGACCGCGACGCGAAGGCCATCGAGAACAAGAAGCGCGGCGGGTCCCCCTTCAACCCGCGCTTCACCCCGCTGACCGTCCAGACCGCTTTCCACCATCCGGCCATG
>CAYSIP010000028.1:0-18812 GCA_964431055.1 uncultured Corynebacterium sp.
GACGGCCTGTTCGAGGGAGACGACGGTGAGACCACTGAGGGGTAGTGCAGGCATGTCAGGGGTGTCCTTTTGGTTGTTGTTCCGAGGATCGGCCGAGGAGGATCGGGCAGAGAATGGCACCTGAGGCCAGGGTGAAGATGCTGCACTGCGCGGGACCCGTTGCCTACATTCCCCTCTCGCTGGTGAACGCAAAACCGGCGTCGCCCTCAGGAGTCAGTATATTGCCTTGAGCGAGGGAATGCCCGGAACCCGGAGCTTGGGGCGGAAAGCCGGCGAAGAGCATCAAGACACTCGGAAAAGAACTAGTTGTTTATTGCCTCAGTTAATATAGTGAGGGGAAGATCCACCACCCGGCTTGTCCCTGCACTGGCACCGGAACCAACGACGCCCTCCCGGAAAATCTCCGGGAGGGCGTCGTTCACGTAGTTCAGTGGTTACCGCTGCAGCACCAGCTTTCCGCAGCTACGGGAGGCACGGGACACACAGATCATCATCGTCTCGTTGGCGGCCTGCTCATCGTCGGTGAGGATGGAGTCGCGGTGGTCCACGGAACCACCGAGCACCGGGGTCTCACAGGTACCGCAGGTACCGGTCCTGCACGAGGAGATCACGGGCAGTCCGGCGTCGGCGGCGGCGTCGAGAATGGATTCGTCGGCACCGACCGCCACGGTCACGCCCGCCTCGGCGAACTCCACCTCGAAAGGCTCGTCGGCGTAGTCGCGGGTGATCACCTTCGGGGAGAATCGCTCCAGCCGCAGACTGTTCTTCGGCCAGCGCGCGGAACCCGCCTCCACCGCCTGCAGCAGACCCTCCGGTCCGCAGCAGTAGATCAGGGCGTCATCAGCCGGTTCACTCAGCAGGCCGGGCAGGTCCAGGTGCCCGAGTTCGTCCTGGGGGACCAGCTGCACCCTGTCCCCGAACCCGGCCAAATCCTCCACGAACGCCATCGACGAGCGCGTCCGGCCACCATAGACCAGGCGCCAATCCTTACCGGTCTTCTCCGCCTCGCGGATCATCGCGAGGATCGGGGTGATGCCGATACCACCGGCGATGAACAGGTACCGCTCGGCGTCGACGAAGCGGAAGTTGTTGCGCGGCCAGGAGACGGTCAGCGTGTCACCTTCCCGGACCTGGTGCGCGGCCACGGAGCCACCGCGGCCGTCGACCTCCCGCAACACGCCCACGCGGTAGGCGGAGCGGTCGTCGGGATCCCCGCACAGAGAGTACTGGCGCAGCAGCGTCTCCCCGTCCGCACCGGGCAGATGCAGGTCGATGTGCGCGCCCGGCTTCCACCTGGGCAGCTCACCGCCGTCCGGGTGCGCCAGGGTCAGCGAGACGACGCCCTCGGATTCCTCGCGGCGCTCCGCGACCACCAGGTTGAGAGTGCGCACCACCTGCTGTTTGGAGAACTCGACGTCGGCGATGTCCCAGTGCACGTTCAGCGAGCGGCGGGCCGGCAGCAGGGCGAAGCGGACGAAGTCGAGGGCGTCGGGGTCATCGACCCGGACGGAGGGCAGGCGTTCGAAGAGCACCTTCAGACCGACCGCTCCCTGGACGCGCGCCAGCGGGTTGCCCAGGCACTTGTGGCGGCCGGTGGAAAACGCCATGTGGTCTTCGGGATCGGGGCGGTGGATGTCGAAGGCGAAGGGATCCTCGACGTGGGAGGGGTCGGTGTTGACCGAACTCAGTGCGATCCACACCATGTCACCGGCCTTGACCTGCGCGCCGGAGAGTTCGACGTCGATCATGGCCTTGCGCGAGGCGAAGGTCGACGACGGGCGGCGACGCACCGTCTCCTCGAACACGCGCGGCCACAGCTCGGGTTCCAGCAGGGCGTCCTCGAGCGCCTCGGGGTTCTTCTCCAGGAAGAGCAGGGCGTTGGCCATGGCCTGGGCGGTGGTGTCGGTGCCGGCGGCGGCGAACTCGGTGAGGTGGATGGCGATCTGGTCGGCGCCCAGGATGTAGGTGCCGTCCTCGTTCTTCTGGGAGGCCATGATGGAGATCAGGTCGCGGGCGTCCGACTCGCGGCGGGACTCGATGATCTCGCGCAGGGTGAGGTTGGACTCGGTGTAGCGCTTCCACACGATGGAGCGCATGGGCTCCTCGAAGGGCTCCTGCGCGGAGGCCAGGACCTGGAAGAAGTCGTCGCGCAGCTGCTTGATGAAGTCCGCGTACTCGTAGCCCAGCCCCATGTGCGCGAGCAGGGTCTGGGTGGTCAGCTCCAGGCAGTAATCCTCGAGCAGGTTGCCGTGACCGTTGTTCTCGAAGGAGTCGATGATGCGGTGGGCGCGCGCCTCGATCTCGGGGGCGAGGGCGTCCATGTCCTCCTGCAGGAAGCCGAGCTGGGCCACGCCGCGGGCGATGGTGTGGCCCTGCGGGTCGGAACCGACGAGGATGCGGGAGATCAGCTCGTTGGAGATGACGTCGCGGAATTCCTCGGGCACCTCGATCAGTCCGCCGTTGGCTGCGGAGGAGAACTTCTGCCAGTCGCCCAGGACCTGCAGGGCGTCGTCACGCCGGGTGATGATCCAGGCGTTGAGGTGCGGGTAGAAGAAGGTGGGGGTCTCGTCGCGGACGGAGGAGAAGTGGGCCGCCGGGTCCTTGAAGTAGTCGTCCCCCATGGCGTCGAAGCCGTGGGCGAAGGGGCACTTGCCGGTGGTTGCGGGCTGCTGCACGGTGGTCATGGCAGATCCGTTCTTTCGGTTGAGCGGGGAAGGCTGGGGGGTGTCAGATTGCCGCGGCGACGGCCATGGTGGACAGCTTCTGGAAGCGGGCGACGTTATCGCCCTCGTCCATCACGCCGGAGGAGAGGAACACGAAGGTCAGGTCGCGTTCCGGGTCGACCCAGAAGAGGGTGGAGCCGGCGCCGTAGTTGCCGAAGGTGCGCGGGGAAGTGAAGGGGCCGAAGAAATTGGGGGCGGTGCCGGAGCCCGACAGGGAGAAGCCGAGGCCGAAGTTGCCGGCGGGGGCCTCCCAACCACGCATGGCGGCAATGCCGGAGTACAGGTCGTTGGGCATGTCACCGGTCTGCAGGGTGGTGGCGGCGTCGACGATCGCGGGAGCCACGAGGTGATCACCGTCCAGCTCACCCTTGCGACGGAAGAGCTCCGCGAAGCGGAAGATGTCGTCCACGGTGGAGGTGCCGCCCACCCAGGGCATCTCGGCGTCGGCGGTGATGTGGTCGTTGAGGCACTCGATGTCCTCGGGCGCCAGCCACCCGTCCTCCGGCACGTAGACCTTCAGCGGCACGGCGCGCTCCGTGTTCTGGGCGGGCAGACCGAAGGCGGTGTCCGTCATGCCGAGCGGTTCGAAGACGAGGTCACGGGCCAGGTCGCGGAAATGCTCGTAACCGTAGGCCCGGCGGACCATCTCCCCCATCAGCGCGTGGTTGATGCTCGGCGCGTAGTTGAGGTTCGTGCCCGGTTCATTGACCACGTCGACGGAACCGAGGGCCTCGATGACGTCGGCCAGCACACCGAACTTCTCGGCCGGCAGGCCCGGATTCGGGGTGGCCGGCATGCCGGAACGGTGGGTGAGCAGGTGCGCGAGGTTGATCTTGTCCTTGCGCACCGCCCGGAAAGGGTCTTTGCCGAAGAACTCCGGGATGAGATCGACGACGCGGGTGGACAGCGCCAGCTTGCCCTCCCCCAGGGCACGGTAGGCCAGGGTGTTGGTGAAGGCCTTCGACATCGAGAGGATGCGGTAAACGTCGTCGCGCCTGCTCGGGCGCTGCGTGGCGCGCTCGGCGAAACCGTAGGTGCCCCGCAGGGCGATCTCACCGTGACGGGCGACGATGAGGTTCACGCCGTCATAGGATCCGCGTTCGATGTCGGCGTTGATCTCGTCCTCGAGACGCTGCAGTGCCTTCGGGTTCATGCTCATGGGTGTTTCTCCTGCTTGTCGACGGATTACTGGGCTGGCGGTGGCCGGATCTAGGCGAGGTAGGCGCCGCCCGACGGCGAGAGGATCTGACCGGTGTAATGCGCACCGGCGTCGGAGGCGAGGAAGACCAGGGTCTCGGCGATCTCCTCCGGTTCGGCCAGGCGCTTGAGCGGCTGCATCGCCAGCAGCGCCGCAACGTGCTCGTCACCGGACTGGGTCAGCAGGGCGGTGTTGATGCCGGCCGGGGCCAGCGCGTTGACGCGGATGTTGAAGGGCGCCAGCTCACCGGAGATCGAACGCGTCATGCCGATCACCGCGGCCTTGGAGGCCGGGTAGTAGGCGGGCATCGGCAGACCGACGAGCCCGGCCACCGAGGCGAAGTTGACGATCGCTCCCCCGCCAGCGGCCTTGAGCAGCGGCGCGGCGGCACGGATGGCGTAGAAGGTGCCGTTGACGTTGATCTGCATGACACGGTCGAAGTCCTCGTCCGGGATGCCGTTGAGGTACTCGGGCGTGAACGCCTCCCCCGACTTCATCGCCTCCACCATCCGGTGGTTGATGGAGTCCAGCCACTCGGTGGCGCGCCGGTTCGGGGTGTTCACGCCGGCGGCGTTGATCAGGACGTCGAGCTTGCCGTGGTCGAGCTTCACCCGCTCGAAGACTTCGTTGACGCTCGCGGAATCCGCGATGTCCAGGGCGATCGGGGTGATCTTGTCCTGGCCTTCCGAACCGATGAACTCACGGTCGAGGTTGTCCTGCGAGATGTCCAGGGCGTAGACCGTGGCCCCCTCGCGGACGAAGGCGCGGACGGTGGCCAGTCCCATGCCGGAACCGGCGCCCGTGACCACAGCGATTTTGTCCTCGAGACTGAACGTCGGATTGAGAGCCATGGCATTCCCTTCGATGTGGTGTGTGTTGGAACACATCCTGCACTAATGACTGGACATGTGTCTAGCCAAAGGTGAACAGAAGGGCTTCGGGGGATACAGGTATTCTCATTGCCACCCCTGCACGGGGGTGTGGGCGTCCGGACATGGGTCAGTGCGTCGTCAACAGGCCCACATCCGGGTCTCCAGACCGCTAAACCCGCAGAAGAGAGGGGCTTCAAGACCCTTGACGCAGGGGCCTGAGCAGATGATCCACGGGAACGTCGATAAGCGTTCTACCTGGACTGATTCCCGCCGTTGTGCGCCTCCGGGCGGGTAGAAATGCCTGGACGCACGGGCGATAGGCGACACCCTGTCACCGATCTCCTCCGCAGCTCAATCCGAGGTACGGAGGAACCGGTTCCTTCAAGAGCTCTCCCCCGCCGCGGCCCCGGGTCTCCCGAGGTCATCACGGCGTCGATAAGCGGGGTCTAGCGCGCGTAACCCGCAATCTCACCGAGCGCGGCGTCGATGATGTCGAGGCCACGGACCAGGTCCTCCTCGCTGATGGTCAGCGGCGGGGCGACGTGGGTGCGGTTCTGGCCGATATAAGGCCACAGGCCGGCCTTCTTGCAGGCGGCGGCGAACTCGTTCATCGGCTTCACCTCGTCACCCTTCGCCACATACGGCACGAGCGGCTCGCGGGTGTCCTTGTCCGTGACCAACTCGATGGCCCAGAACAGGCCGAGGCCGCGGACGTCGCCGACGATGTCGTGCTTCTCCCGCATCTCCTCCAGGCGCGGGCGGACGACGCGCTCGCCGAGATCGCGGGTGCGCCCGAGAATGTCCTCCTCCTCAAAGACGTCGAAGGTGGCCACGCCCGGGGCACAGGCCAGCGGGTGACCGGAGTAGGTCAACCCGCCGGGGAAGGGTTTCTCGGCGAAGGTCCGGTAGATCTCGTCGCTGACGACCACACCGCCCAGCGGGACGTAGCCCGAGTTCACGCCCTTGGCGAAGGTGATCAGGTCCGGGACGACGTCGAAGTTCTCGAAGGTGAACCAGGTGCCGCAGCGGCCGAAGCCGACCATGACCTCATCGGCGATGAAGAGGATGCCGTACTTGTCGCAGATCTCCTTGAGACCCTTGAGGTAACCCTTCGGCGGCACGATCACGCCCATGCCGCCGACCACCGGTTCCATGATGATCGCGGCGATGGTGTGGGAGCCCTCCATGATGATCTGCTGCTCGAGGTGCCCGAGGGCGCGCTCGCACTCCTCTTCCTCCGAGGAGGACCAGAACGGCGACTGGTAGGTGTGCGGGCCCTGGAAGTGGACGACACCGGAATCGGAATGGCGGTTGTTGAAGCGGCGGGGCTCACCGGTGAGAGTGATCGCGGTGGCGGTGGCGCCGTGGTACGAGCGGTAGGCGGCCATGACCTTGTCGCGGCCGGTGTGGATGCGCGCCATGCGCACGGCATTCTCCACGGCCTCGGCACCACCGTTGGTGAAGAACACGTTGTTCATGCCCTCGGGGGCGACCTCGGCGATGCGGCGGGCCAGCTCGGAACGGGTGTCATTGGCGAAACCCGGCGCGATGGTCGCCAGCTTGCCGGCCTGCTCCTGGATCGCCTCGACCAACTTCGGGTGTTGGTGGCCCAGGTTGAGGTTGACCATCTGGGAGTTGAAGTCCAGGTACTCGTTGCCCTCGAAGTCCCAGAAGGTGGCGTTTTCCCCGCCCGCGACGGGCAGCGGGGAGATCTTCTCCTGGGCGGACCAGGAGTGGAAGACGTGCGCCCGGTCGAGGTCGTAGGCGGTCTGGCCGGCCTCGGAATCAGGGGTGGTGGCAGCGGTGACGTTGGACGGTGCTGACATGTGGGGTCCTCCTCGTGATCGTCGAACAAGTCATCGATCGCATCCGACACTGTGGGTGGTGATGAGATACCACCCACTCTATGGGAGGCACCAGAAACTTTCCGGGGTGGTTTCGGGTTGCCGGCCGGGACCACGCGGTGGCCCCGACACCGCCAAGGACCCGCGGTTATATTGGGCGCCATGAGAAAGCTTGGTCTGATCGGCGGAACCGGTCCGGAGTCCACCCTCATCTACTACCGACGTCTCACCGAGAGCATCCAGCGGGAGGCGGGAGAGACCGCCATCCCGCCCATGACCATCGAGAACCGCAGTGCCTTCGAGGTCTTCGACTACTGCGGCAGCGGGGACATGGACGGCCTGACCGACTACCTGCTCGAGGGCCTGAACAGCCTGGCGGCCGCGGGCGCGGAATTCGCGGCGTTGACCGCCAACACCGCCCATATCGTCTTCGACCGGCTCGAGAAGTCCTCCCCGCTGCCGTTGCTCAGCTCCATCACGTCGACGCGCCGCGCGGTGAAGGACGCCGGGGTGAGGTCCGTGGCCCTGCTGGGTACGGAGTTCACCATGGTCAACGACTTCCTGGCTGCTCCCCTGCGGGAGGACGGCGTGCACGTGGCCGTCCCGGACGGGGAGGAGATCACCTACATCCAGGAGAAGATCGCCTCCGAGCTCGAGCACGGCGTCGTGAAGGACGAGACCCGGGACGGTTTCCTGCGGATCATCGACCGGTTGATCGCCGACGACCAGGTGGAACTGGTCATCCTGGCCTGCACGGAGCTGCCGCTGCTGTTCGGCGACGACACCCTGCCCGTGCCTGCCCTGGACACCATCGAGCCGCACGTCGCCGACCTGACCGCCGCGATCCTCCGGGACTGAACCCGGCTACCCCGCCAGCACCCTGGTGAGCACCCGCGCCGCCCGGTCCGGGACCAGGGAGCGGCCCAGCGCCAGCACCTGGTCCAGCCGCGAGACCCCGTGGTGCACCCGCCCGCGTGCCCAGCGGCTCGTGGGATGCACGGCCTCCCACACCGTGTCGGCGACCTGCCCGGGGGTGATGCGCACCCCGAGCCTGCGTACCGACGCCGCGTCGACGTCCGCCAACGCGGTCTTCGCCCACAACGGGCGGATGTCGAGCACCCGGATGTCGTCACCGCGCCATTCCAGCCCGAGGGCCTCGGTGAGTCCGGAGACGTAGAACTTGGAGGCCGAGTAGGCGGCGATGGCGGGCTGGCCGTAGACCGCCGAAGCGCTGGACATGTTGACCAGCTGCGCACCCGGGGTGGCTTTCAGGTACGTGTGCGCGGCCCGGGCACCGAGGGTCACGCCGAGGCAGTTGACGTCGATCAGGCGCTGGACGGCGACCGGATCGGAGTCGGCAAGCACCTGATCGACGATCACGCCGGCGTTGTTGTCCAACACGTCGAGCCGCCCGCCCGTGTGCGCGGTGAACTCCGCGAGCGCCGCCTCCCATGAGGCGGCGTCGGTGACGTCGAGATGGCCGGTGAACAGGCGGTCATCGTTGTGACCCGCCCAGGCGACGGGCGCGATGTCATAGGCGCCGACGGTCCAGCCTTCGGCGAGGAAACGCTCTGCGACGGCCCGGCCGATGCCGTGGGCCGCCCCCGAGATGAAGATCGATGACATACCGTGAAGTCTATGACCACGCTGACCGTCACGTCCCCGGTCACCGGATCCGCCATCGGTGACGTCCCCGCCCACTCCGCCGACGACGTCCGCGACGCTTTCCGACGCGCCCGCCAGGCCCAGGCCGACTGGGCCGGGGTGTCGATAGCTGAGCGCAGGAGGATCATGCTGCGCTTCCACGACCTGGTGCTCGAGCGGCAGGATGAACTGCTGGACGTCATCCAGGACGAGTCGGGCAAGAACCGGGCCAGCGCCTTCGACGAGATTCTCGACGTCACCGTCACCGCCCGGCACTACGCCTACGCCGCCGGACGGCTGCTCAAGCAGCGGCGGGTGAAAGGCGCGCTGCCGGTGTTCACGAGCACCCACGTGGAACACGCCCCGAAGGGTGTGGTGGGGATCATCGCACCGTGGAACTATCCGCTGTCCCTGGCGGTCTCCGACGCGGTTCCGGCGCTGATGGCCGGCAACGCGGTGGTGCTCAAGCCGGATGAGAAAACCCCGTTCACGGCGCTGCTGGCCGTGGAACTGCTGCGGGAAGCGGGCCTGCCCATCGAGGCGATGCAGGTGGTCACCGGCGGCGGGGAGACCGCCGGCCAGGCCATCGCGACGGAATGCGACTACCTGATGTTCACCGGATCGACCGCGGTGGGCCGCACGCTCGGCGCCCTGGCCGGTGAGCGTCTGATCGGTTTCTCGGCCGAGTTGGGCGGCAAGAACCCGCTGATCGTGGCACCCGACGCCGACCTGGGGAAGGCCGCGCACGGTGCGCGGCAGGCGTGCTTCTCCAACTCGGGCCAGCTGTGCATCTCCATCGAGCGGATCTACGTGCACCGGGAAGTGGCGGACGAGTTCATCAGCCGCTTCGTCACCGCGGTGGAGGGGATGCGCATCGGTGGCGGGCGGGAATGGACCACCGACATGGGTTCATTGATCTCCGCGGAGCACCTCGCCCGGGTGGACGCGATGGTCAACGACGCCGTCGTCCGCGGCGCCACCGTGCTCACCGGCGGCCGTGCGCTGACGGACCTGGGTCCGGCCTTCTACGCCCCCACCGTTCTGACCAACGTGCCCGATGACGCGCAGCTGTACCGCGACGAGGTCTTCGGCCCGGTCGTGGCCATCGAGATCGTGGACAGTCTGGATGAGGCCGTGACCAGGGCCAATGATTCCGAATACGGCCTCAACGCCTCGGTGTGGGCGAAACCGCGCACCGGGCGGTGGGTGGCCTCCCGACTGGAATTCGGCACCGTGAACGTCAACGAGGGTTTCGCCGCCGCCTGGGGATCCCTCGACGCCCCGATGGGCGGATGGAAGTCCAGCGGACTGGGGCGCCGGCACGCGGACGAGGGCCTGCTCAAATACACCGAGTCACGCACCGTGGCGGTACAGCGGGTCATGGGGATCAGCGGGCCGGCGGCGATGCCGAAGGAAAAGTACGTGGCGGTCCTGTCGACGGCGCTGAAGCTGGGCAAACGGGTGCTGCGGTAGGTCTGCGGAACGGGAGGCCCGGGCGTTCAGTCCTGTGCCAGCGACACGGCCAGGAGATCCAACGCCTGTTTCAGCGCGGCCGGATCAACACCGGGGACCTGGTAGAGGCGTTCCAGTTCGACCGGAATCTCGGCCGCCGACTCCTGGAGTTCGCGGCCCTGCGCGGTGAGTGACAGGATCAGCTTCCGTTCGTCGACGGGATCACGTTTCCGGGTGAGGTACCCCGCCCGCTCCAGGCGGCGGCACACCGGTGTGAGCGTTCCGCTGTCCAGCCCCAACCGCTGGGTGATCTCGTGCATCCCGCAGGGCCGGTCGGACTCCCAGAGCACCAGCATGGTCAGGTACTGCGGATAGGTCAGGCCCAGGTCACGTAACAGGGGTTGATAAGCCCTGGTGACGGCACGGCTGGCCCGATACAACGAGAAGCACAGCTGATGGTCGAGGGCGAGCGCGGGATGGTCAGGCATGAGCCTCAGTTTAGCGCAGATCGAAAAAACGATTGCGCACAATTTAATTGTGGTGCACTATTAGGGAAGCACCAATGGGGTGTCTGGGACCAACCCGTGAGGGCCCGTCGCCATCCCCGTCATGAACGGTGCCCACACCACGCCTCAAGGAGAAGACCATGGAAGCTTTGTACACGACCGAATCCCTCGCCACCGGCGCCGGACGCGGCGGCCACGTCAAGTCCGCCGACGGCGCGCTCGAGTTCTCCCTCGCCATCCCCAAGGAGATGGGTGGCAGCGGGGAGGGCGCCAACCCGGAGCAGTTGTTCGCGCTCGGCTACGCCGCCTGTTTCCATTCGGCACTGCAGGCTGTCGCCCGTGCCCAGAAGAAGGATCTCGGGGATTCCTCCGTCGGCGCCCGGGTGTCCCTCGGCAAGGAGGGTGACGGGTTCGCCCTGGCCGTGGAGCTGGAGGTGGTCATCCCGGCCCAGCCCCAGGACCATGCACAGGCCCTGGCCGACGCCGCGCACCAGGTCTGCCCGTACTCGAACGCCACCCGCGGGAACATCCCCGTCACGGTCACCGTCTCCGACGACTGACATTCCCGGCCCCCGATGCCCGGGGCCTTGCGGAACCGCCGTCGCCGGCACACGCGCGGCGCGGCCGGTTCCGTCATCGGCGTTGACCGGTGACGGCAGCACCCCACGCAGCGGCCCGCGGCGCATCCGCCGGCCGGATGCGTGCGCAGTCCCGGAAGGGCATCCTCAGAGCCGGCCCACAATATGATTCCGGTTCTGGACCACACATGCAGGACCTGCCCATGCGTGACCTCAGCGGTCCCCTGCCCCAGGCTCCGCCCAGTCCACGTTTTCGAGGGAGAGCCCCTCGGCCATGTCCTCGAGAAAACCGATCACCACGTCCCGTTGTTCCGGGGAGAGTCGGGCGGCGGCATGGAACCGGTTCGCCTGCCGCCTGCCCACGGTCTGCATCGCGGTCCCCCGGGTCTCGGACGTGACCTCTATCGCGAAGGCACGCCGGTCTTTCGGGTGGACCCGGCGGACTATGTGGGCGCCCTCCTCCAGCCGGTTGAGGAGCTTGGTGGTGGACGCCGCCGAGATCTTCAGATGGCCGGCCAGCATGCCGGGAGTGACGATCTCCTCCCGGTGACCGGCGACGATCAGGTAGTGCAGGGCCCGCATGTCCTGCTTGTTGAGCTTCATGTATTTCTCCGAGGCCTCAGACAATGCCTGTTCGGCCTCCCGGAGCCGGGACAGCGCCTTCATCAGCATTCCGATCTGCTGGACGTCTTCCCGGGACAGGTCGGAACGGTCCACCAGCTCACTGTCCGGGTCGCTTGAGTTCACGTCGTACAGATTCTGGGAAATGGCGTCTCCGGCATTCTTGCCGCTGGCACTCGACATCGGGGGACCCTACGTTCTCGAGAGAAAATAAATTGTAACCTGCTATTTATTTTAAACCTCTCCATAATATTGCGCTAAAAACCTCCTCCCCCCCTCATCCGACCAGGCAGAACATTTCTGCCCGATGCCGCCCACGCCACACCATGAGATACGCCCGCCCCATACCCGGCTGGAGCGACAGGACAATTGCGCCCTCAACCGGGTGTTGCCGCCGCCCCGAACCTCTGTCGGCGGGGGCCGGGAAAGGCTCCCCGATCCCGAGACGGCTGGAACACCCCCTGCCCAGGCACCCCAGATCCGGAGGCCCTGGCGTACAGGAGAAGAAAAATTCTCGGCTGTTTTTGATCGATCTCTATCATCCAGAGGAAAAATAGTGAATAATCGTAAATAGTAACCAACCATGAAAGGTTTTGACGTGAAACGTTCCATCATCGCCACTGCGGCTCTCGGTCTGGCCCTGTCCCTGGGTGCCTGCGCCGAGGAAGACACCAGCACCACCGGCACCGAAGAGACCACCGCCACCGAGACTGAGACCACGGAAGAAACCACCGAGGAGACCACCACAGAGACCACCGCCACCGAGGAGACCACCGCCGAGGGCGCGGAAGCCACCGACGACATCGTGGATACCGCCGTCGCCGCCGGGGACTTCACCACCCTGACCACCGCGATCCAGGCCGCCGGCCTCGAAGAGACCCTGAGGGGTGAGGGCCCGTTCACCGTCTTCGCCCCCACCGACGAGGCTTTCGCCGCCCTACCCGAGGGCACCCTTGACCAGTTGCTGGCAGACCCCGCCGGCGACCTCACCGAGATCCTCGAGTACCACGTGGTCGCCGGAGAGGTGATGGCCGCCGACGTCCTCGAGATGGACGGCCAGACCGTCGAAACCGTCCAAGGTGGAACATTCACCGTCGAGATCGACGGCGAGCAGGTCACGCTTGTCGACGCCGCCGGCAACCGCGTCAACGTCACCACCACCGACGTCGAAGCCAGCAACGGCGTCATCCACGTCATCGACGCCGTCCTCAGCCCCACCGCCTGATCCCTGCCTCCCTCTCCCCTCTCTGCAGCCCAGATCGCTCCCCACCGGGATCAGGTCTGGGCTGCAGCTTTCAGCTTCTCCCCGCCTGCCGCAGACCCCGGTGTTCGAGCGTCCGGGGCCGCTCAATCCCTTCGTCGGGCCTGTCCTCGAGGAACCTGAGGCAGGCGCGCACCGCGCCCCAAACCGCCGGCATGGACGTCCCACACTGACATCCTCCCCGCCTTCCCCGAAGCGCGCGTACCCTGTCGGCAACAGCTCTGCACTGATTTGCCCAGCCACAGATCTTCCGCGTCGGGTACCACGCCCACCATGTCTGCTGCGCCGCACGTCCCGGAACGCGCGGTCCCCCGTTACTTCTGCCCACGGAGGTCCCGGTGTCCACCTTGCCCACCACCGATCGTCGTCAGTTCGTCTGGACGTTCGTCGGTCTGCTCCTGGCGATGCTGCTCGCCGCCCTCGACCAGACGATCGTCGCCACGGCCCTGCCCACCATCGTGGGGGAACTGAACGGCCTGGAATACATCTCCTGGGTCGTCACGGCCTATATCCTCGCCGCCACCATCGGCCTGCCGCTCTACGGCAAGGCAGGGGACGTCTACGGTCGTAAACCGGTCTTCGTCTTCGCGATCGTCGTCTTCCTCCTCGGCTCCGTCCTCTCCGGCCTGGCGCAGGACATGACCCAGCTCATCGCATTCCGGGCCCTGCAGGGGATCGGCGGCGGCGGCCTGATGATCGGCGCGCAGGCGATCCTCGCGGACCTGGTCTCCCCCCGTGAACGTGGCAAATACATGGGTGTTCTCGGAGCGGTCTTCGGCGTCGCCTCGATCGCGGGTCCACTGCTCGGCGGCTTCTTCACCGACAACGTCGGTTGGCGCTGGATCTTCTACATCAACCTGCCGCTGGGTGCGGTCGCCCTGGTGACGGTCATCTTCACTCTGCGGTTGCGAACACCCACCGGACCGCGGCCACCCATCGACGTCGCCGGCGCCATCCTGCTGGCTGTGGCCAGCGCCGCGCTGGTGCTGGTGACGAGCTGGGGTGGGGGAACCTACGCGTGGGGCAGCCTCCCGATCCTCGGCCTGGCCGTGGTCACCGTGGTCGCGGGCGGGTTGTTCGTCCTCGCCGAACACCGCGCCGCCAACCCGGTCATCCCGTTGTCGCTGTTCCGTGACCGCAACTTCTCCCTGGCCGCTGCCATCGGTGTGACGGTGGGGGTGGCGATGTTTGCCGCTGTGGCCTACCTGCCGACCTTCCTGCAGATGGTCGAGGGCGCGGATCCCACCGAGTCCGGACTGATGATGATCCCCATGACGGTCGGCATGCTCATCGCCACCATCGGCACCGGGCGGTTGATCTCCGCGACGGGGCGCTACAAGATCTGGCCGATCATCGGTGGGGCCCTCTCGCTCGTGGGCCTGTTCATGCTGGGCAGTCTCGGTGCGGACACCCATTACGTCTTCACCGCCGCCGCCATGCTCATTCTCGGTCTCGGGATCGGTTGTTCCATGCAGAACCTCACCCTCATCGTGCAGAACAGTGTGCCCTACCCGGTGCTCGGCACGGCGACGTCGGCGCAGAACTACCTGCGCCAGATCGGTGCTTCCCTGGGTATCGCGCTGTTCGGCTCACTGTTCATCAGCCGTCTGCGCACCCAGCTTGCCGACGCCCCCACCCTCCCCGATCAGCCTTTCACCGGCGCCGAAGGCGTCAATTCACTCACGCCGGAGATCCTGGCCGGTTTACCGGAGCAGGTGCAGGAACTCATCGCCCAGTCCTTCGCGGCCGCCCTGCCGCCGGTCTACCTCTACGGCATCCCGATCGTCACGATCGGCTTCATCCTCGCCTTCTTCATCGAGGAGCGACCCCTGAAAACCACCTCCCCTGACGCGGAGGCCGCCCAGACGGCCGCGGCCGACCGCTGACCTACGGGTCAGAGTTCCGGCATGCCCGCCACGTAGGCGGCCTGAGCGATGTGCTGGGTGGCGTCGTCGACGATCGACACCAGCCGCGCGCCCCGGGTGACGGGCGGATGCCAGGTGTGATCGACGACCTCGTCCCAGTCCCCCGACTCCAGGGTCTCCGCATAGGCGACCATGGCACGCAACGTGGCCTGCACATACTCGGTGAGCGCCGCCTGGTCACCGCTGCGGATGGCCCGGGCCTCATCAGCCTCGTGCCCGTAACCGAGGTCATCCCCGGCGTTCCCCAGGTTCAGGCGGTCGCGGAAACCATTCTCCCGCCAGACCTCCGGCTTCCGGCTGAGCGCGGACAGTTGCACGTCAACCTCGCGACCGGTGTGCCACAGCAGCCAGGCCACGGAGTTCGGGTGCCCGCCCGGGTGGGCGTTGAGCTGCTCCTCGGTCAGCTCCGGCAGCTCGGCAACTGCCTGGGTGGGTCGACTGGCGAAATCACGGAATACCTCGAGTGCGTCCATGCCCCGGACCCTACCGATAACCCGTCCGGCTGGTCGGGCTCAGTTCTCCTGGCCCTGCAGCGTGGGCGGCAGCCCCTTCCACCGATCCGGTCCATCATGATGGGTCGCCTCGAGCGCGACGGCCACGACGTCATGAAAGTCCCGGTGTTCAGCGTAGGCCTCCCGTTGTCGACGGGCCCCGGAACCCGCGCGCAGGATGTCAACCAGCACGGACTCCACCGCCGCCTCCTCCCCGTACTCCGCCAGCACCGGCCGGACGTGGCCCAGCAGGCCGGCGATGACGTCCTCGGCCGGAACCGGAACGCTGGTCGACGGATCGATGAGTTCGGACTCGACGCCGTGGAAACTGGCGTCCCAGGACCAGGCCCGGAGCACGGATGCCGGCGTCTGATCCGGCTCCACCCCGCCCCGCCAGGCGCGGGCGGCGGTCTCCACCAGGGCACGGACGATCGCGGCGATCACCGCGGCGTGCTCGGCCTCCAGGCAGACGTCCGCGATGCGGACCTCAACGGTCGGATGATGTTCGCACAACCGGGCATCGAAGTAGAGCATCCCGGGATCCAGCGGCACCCCGGTGCCCAGGAGGGATGCCCGCAGGCGGTCATAAGCGTCGATGGAGCCGAAGACGTCGGTGGGGCCGGCCGTGGGCCACCGGTTCCAGAGCTGGTAGCGGTAGGAGGCGAAACCGGTGTCGGTTCCGGCCCAGAACGGGGAGTTCGCGCTCAGCGCCAGCAGCGCCGGCAGCCACCTCCGGATCCGGTCGATAACCGCCACGCCCTCCTCCCGTGAATTGATCTGCACGTGGACATGGAAGCCGCAGGTCAGCTGTTCGATGGCGGTGAGTCCGAAGCGATCCCGGATCCGCTCGTACCGCGGTTTGGACACCAGGTGGGGCCGTACCGCACCCGGAGCGGTGGGCAATGCCACCACCCGCCCGCCCACCCGGGCGGCGGCCGTTGCGGCCAGGGCCCGGCCGGCACGGATCGCCTCCAACTGATCAATGAGGGTGCTCTGGGGCGGAGAGACCACCTCGATCTGTTCCTGCTTCAGTTCCGGGGTGATCTGGTGTCCGCTGCGTGCGCTCTGCCGGTCCAGGTCCACCACCCATTCCCCCACGGGCAGGGGGTACAGGGTGTGCTCATCCACCAACAGAAGCTCTTCCTCCACCCCGAACGGACGTACGGCGTCATCTCCCCCGGGCCGGAGAGGAGCCGGCGCGCTCATCGGGCCCACCCGGCCCGGTGAATGGTGGCCCCGGCGAGCAGGACGATGACAACGAGCAGCGTGAGCATGGCGCTCTCCCTAGGATGGCGAGGAACAACCTTCCCCCCAGAATAGATCCTCCACCCCTCCCGGATGAAGGGTTCGAACACTTTCCGCAACAGACGGGCGGGCAATTCTCGGCACTTCACACGCTTCACGCCGCAACCGTCCGTTGATATTTCCCGGCCCGCACCCCTCGGAACAGTCTCATCCCCCTTCCCTCCTCCGAGGCAGGGTCCCGCCATGTTTCACGTGAAACATCGCTTCCCCGTTTCACGTGAAACATTGATGTGCCCCGATCCTGCGCGAAGCGCGGGGAAGACGTTCTTCACCGTTCCAGATCACTCGAGTCAACGGTTCCGTGGCGCGAGCAGGCGGCGGACCACCCCTCCGGCCGCACCTGCACCACCATCCGACGCCCGCATAACTGGCAGAATCTGGACACCTCCAGGCCCGCCCGGGCGGCCGGGGAAAGCAGGAGCGCATTCTCCCCGCCAACTTCCTCACCGGTGTTGGGGTGGAAGACGGGCCGTTCACCGGCGAGCAGCGCGGCCAACAGTTCAGTCGACTCAGGTGTGCGGAACATGGTCAGACCGCCGAGTTGAGGACCTTGATAGGCAGCTGGATCTTGTCCAGCAGGTCGAGGTCGTTTTCCATCGGTTGCCCCAGAGTGGTCAGGTAGTTGCCCACGATCATGGCGTTGACGCCGCCGAGCAACCCCTGCTCGGCGCCCAGGTCACCGAGCGTGAGTTCGCGGCCCCCCGCGAATCGGAGCGTGGTGCGCGGCATGGCCAGGCGGAAAGCCC
The DNA here is from genome assembly GCA_964431055.1 of uncultured Corynebacterium sp. GTDB lineage: Bacteria > Actinomycetota > Actinomycetes > Mycobacteriales > Mycobacteriaceae > Corynebacterium. Next base: position 17,167 of record CAYSIP010000028.1, read on the forward strand.
CGACCGCGCGCAGGGCGTCGGTGCTTTCCATCACGGGGTAGCCGGCGAAGGGGGTGCCGGGACGGGGATCGAGGAAGTTCATCGGCACCTCGGCCGGTTCGACCGACGCGAGCTGAGCGGCGAATTCCGCCCGTTGTGCCAGGGTCTCCCCCATGCCGATGATGCCGCCGGAGCAGACCTCCATGCCGGCGTCGCGGACGAGTTCAAGGGTCGCGCGGCGCTCCTCCCAGGTGTGGGTCGTCACCACCTGCGGGAAGAAGGAGCGCGCGGTCTCCAGGTTGTGGTTGTAGCGGTGGACGCCGGCGGCGGCCAGTCGCTGAACCTGCTCCGGCGCCAGTGTGCCCACCGACGCCGCGACCTGGATGTCCACCTCGGCGTGAATGGCTTCGACGGCCTGCTCAAGCTGGGTCATCAACCGCTCGTCCGGTCCCTTCACGGCGGCGACGATACAGAACTCGGTGGCCCCGGTCTTCGCGGTCTGCCTGGCCGCCTCCACCAGCTCAGCGATGTCCAACCACACGGAGCGCACGGGGGATTCGAAAAGCCCGGACTGGGAACAGAAGTGGCAGTCCTCGGGACAGCCACCGGTCTTCAGGGAGATGATGCCCTCAATCTCCACCTCTTCACCACACCAGCGCAGACGCACCTCATGGGCCAATTCGAGGAGCTCAGGGATGCGGCCCTCGTCGAGGGTGAGCACCTCCAGCAATTCGGACTCGTCGAGTCCGAGCCCCTGTTCGAGAACCTTGGTGCGGGCGCGGTCGAGAATGTCGGTCATGGATTCCTCCGGGTGGTGAAGAGCGGGATTGAACACCGTTCAAGAGCAATGGCAGTCACCCTAGCGCAGAACTTGAACGGTGTTCAGCAAACAGCTCCTGGAGGTGTCCGCCCCTCACCCCCGCTTCCGCAGCGCCATCACCACCCCAACCATCAGCCCTCCACTCACCAGCCAGGGTTTGGCCACCAGAAACGGATCCAGCCAGGTATGGGACAGGTCAGCCCGCCCCCTGCCGACACGGGAGGACGCGCCATGATGGGTGAGCTCGCTGCGGATTCCGGTCCGCGTGATCGGGTTGTCGGGCCGCAACGTGAACATCGAACGCACGTGGTGCTCCCCGGCGTCGACACGGTCGGCGGCGAGCAACAGCAGCCAGTGGGCGGCACGGGCCTCGCTGAACCTGGCGTAGGCGAACCGGCGGATCGGGGCAGCCAACCCCCGTAGCGGCTGGGCGGTGCCGAAGACCGGGGTGAGGAATTTGTGCTCGATGGATCGTTCGCGCGGCCTTTTCTCCTCCTGGCGTTCGGGGAAGTCCCAGTGGGCGCCGGTCTCGAGGTCCCGGCGCTCCTGCGGGAAGGACGGGCGGTCGGCGGGGTCGAGATCCACTCCCCAGCCGGGGATCTCGGCGCGGAGCTGTTCACTGGTCTTCCTGCGCGGGGGATCTTCTGCGGTGTAGGGCATGACGGTTTCCTGCCTCTCAGTCGGCGTGCGGCAGCACCACGGTCTTGATGCAGCCGTCGAGTTTGCTGGAGAAGATGTGGTATCCCTCGGCGATGTGCTCCAGGGGGATGCGGTGGGTGATGATCTCGTGCGGGGTGAGGTAACCGTTGCGGACATGCTCGAACAGCCGCGGCCACTGGCGCTTGAC
>CAYSIP010000029.1:0-18526 GCA_964431055.1 uncultured Corynebacterium sp.
ACCATCCTGTACTCCCTGTACTGGAAGAAGTTCAACACCACCGGTGCTGTCGCCTCCATGTACACCGGCCTGATCGCTGCGCTGCTGCTGATCTTCTTCTCCCCGGCGGTCTCCGGTTCCGCGAGCTCCATGGTCCCGGGCGCCGACTGGTCCTGGTTCCCGCTGACCAGCCCCGGCCTGGTCTCCATCCCGCTGGCCTTCCTCGCCGGTCTGATCGGCACCTACATCGGCAAGCCGGACAACCTGGATCACCTCCAGTCCGAGATGGAGGTCCGCTCCCTCACCGGCGTCGGTGTCGAGGCCCCGGTCGACCACTAGGACGACAGGGTTCTCCCACCCACGCACACCACACTGCCGCCCTCACGCACTTTGCGTGGGGGCGGCAGTAAGATGTGCAGACGTGTCTGAAAGCTCCGCCCGGGGTCATGAAAACCGCCGAGGCTTCTCCGTTGTGACGGCCGTGCTGGCCGTTGTTTTCGTCCTCGCGCTCGGTGCCATCCCCGTGGTCGTCCTGCAGGGCTCTTCCGACAGCGGGAGCGCCGGGGAACAGGAAGCACAGTCCGCCCCGCGGACCACCACCGACGAGGCTGGGGCGAGCACTTCCGTGGCGGAGGTTGCCGACACGGATAATCGGCTCGGAGCTTTCGTGGAGAATTCCACGGGCTCCCAGGTCAGCTATTTCCGGTTGTCGGACGGTTACCACACCGGAACCGCCACCGAGCGTTTCGCCCGCCCGGCGCTGAGCCTGATCAAGCTCTACATCGCGGATTACGTCCTTGAACACGGCACGCTGACCGAGCGGTACGAGGCGATCGAGATGATCAGCTCCTCCGACGACGCGTCAGCCGAGGAGCTGTACGAGAGGTATCCCGAATCGGTCGAGGAGACCGCCCGCAAGTACGGGTTGCTGTCCACGCGTGGGGATGAGCGCTGGGGCTATTCGGTCACCTCCACCTACGACGTGGTGAAGTTCGTCGCCACGCTGCTCGAGGAGGACCCCACCTCGCCGATTCTCGTCGCGATGGCACAGGCCAGCCCCGTGGCCACCGACGGTTACGGCCAGGATTTCGGCACCTCGGAACTGCCCGGCGTGATCGGCACCAAGTGGGGCTGGTCGGACGATCGCGAGTTGCACTCCTCGGTCTCCTTCGGGGAGAACTTCGTCGTCGCGGCAGCGGTCACCGGCTCAGCGGATGACCTGACCCAACTCGTGGAGCGGCAGCTCACGGACGAGGTGCGTGAGGCCGTCGGTTAATCAGCTGGAGAGGTTCGGCACGCCACCCGGGAGGAACTGGTTGATCAGGCTCTCGACCTGCGGGCCGGAGATCGAGGAACCGTCGGGCAGCCCCGGCACGTTCAGGTTGACGTCGGGGATGACCGAGCCCGGGGTGGTGCCCGACTGGCCCGGAAGCCACTGACCCCAGTCGCTGGCGTAGACGTGGTTGATGTCCACGGTGACGCCGGCGATCGTGCGCTGGTCTTTCACCGGCAGCTGGTGAATGGTGGTGCGCGGGTGGATGCGGCCGTTGGAGCCCCAGTCGTGCATCCAGTAGAATTGGCCGATGCCGTCGTTGATGGCCCAGTCGATGACGTTGTAGTTGCCGTAGACGCCGGTCTGGTAGCCGGCGGCGGTCAGCGCCGCCTGGAAGCCCTGCAGGTAGGGACGGATCTGCCCGGCGTACTGGTTCCAGGTCGGATTGTCGTCGATGGCGACGTAGATCGGGCGGCCGGTGGGACCACCGGCCGCGCGGTGGAGTTCGATGGCCTGCGGCGCGTGCACGGCGACGCCGGCCACCCCCTGCTTCCAGTCCGCTGTTACATCGCGTCCGAACTGGTACACGGAGGCCGTGGCCAGTCCCTGGGCGGCCATGTTGCGGGTCTCCTGCAGGGTGACGGGCTTGCCGAGCATCCACTCGGCGCCGGGACGGCGGCGGGAGACGTAGCGGACCGCCCCCAGATGGCCGGCCGCCTTGACCGCGGCGGCGTCGGGGACCCCGGCGGAATAGTCGATGACGGTGCCGAGGATCGGGCCGAGGGCGTGCGCCTGTGGCACCACGGCACCGACGGAACCGGCGGCGACGGCCACGGCGGCGGCACGCAGGAAGGAGCGGCGGCTGAGAGGGCGGGTGGGGCGGTCGATAGACATGCGGAACTCCCGGGCGTGATGCGGAACGTGCTGAACAAAGTCACGGTAGCAATCCCGGGCCCGCGCCGCTAGCGGTATCCCCGAACAGAACTGGCCCAGACCTGCGGGAAATCATCGCTGGTCTGGGCCGTGGTTCTGTGCCCCAGAGAGGAATCGAACCTCCGACACCGGCTTTAGGAGAGCCGTGCTCTATCCACTGAGCTACTAGGGCTAGTGCCGACAATCGCTGTGCGGCTAGTTGAACAGGGTACCCGACAAGGGGGATGGGTCGGAAACCGGGAGCAGGCCCACTAGTCTGAGAAGGACTGTTCCTCTTTCCCGAGAAAGGACCACACCGTGGCCCAACACCAGCAAACCTTCATTGACGTGCAGCGTCGCGAGATCACCGCCGAGATCGTGACCAAGGACGGTGTTCCGGTGCTGTCCGTGGAGAAGACGGTTCCCGGCGGTTCCTCGAAGCGGTTGCTGCTGCTCAACAAGGTGGATGCGAAGCAGCTCGCGGGCATTCTCGACGTCTACCTCAACCAGGTTTATTCGATGGAGCTGGCGGGTTTGAACACCAGCCTGGGCCCGGAGGACATGCTCGCCCTCTTCGGTGAGGACGACGACTGAGGAACCCCTCGTCAACCAGCTGTCGTGCGGTTACGGGGCAAGATCATCACGCCGAGACCGATGACCATCAGGCCAGTGGTGCCGACACGGAACCAATCACCGGTGGAGGCGTACAGCGACAGCAGGATCAGTGCACAGGTCAGGAAGAAGCGCGGCAGCACCTCCTGCGGGGGCCGATTCAGCGAGATGAACACCCAGGAGAATGCGGCGACCATGGCTGCCGCGCCCAGGTAGTGGACTCCGGCGACAAACGATCCCGACTCTGAAACCTGAGCCTCGATCACCCTACCCAGGATCATCAGGAAGAAACCAAGGGCAGCCATGACGATGCCGGTGAGATTGAGTCTCGGATTGGGGATCCGGGCCAGGAAATTCCGGAGTTCGTTCCTCCGCACCCTCAGTTGACCTCCACGGACAGCAGTCGGTCATCGCCTTCTCGGGGCTGCCCCCGCCCGTCCGTGTTGTTGGTCAACAGGAGCAGGTCTCCGCTGGGGGAGACCGCGACGTCGCGTAGTCGGCCGAGATCGCCGGCGAAGAACCGCTGCTGCCGCGCGGGGTCCGTGGTGTCGACGGCCCGCAGAACCCCGCCGCGCAGGTTGGCGATGAACACGGTGTCGCCGATGACGGCGATGCCGCTGGGGCTGGCCTGGGCGGGACGCCACCAGGCCGCCGGGTCAGTGAACTCCCCGCCGCCGTCGGGTCCTTCCACCACGGGCCAGCCATAGTTGTCCCCCGCGGTGATGACGTTCAGTTCGTCCCAGGCACCCGCCCCGAATTCAGAGGCGTAGAAGGTGCCGTCCGCGCCCCAGGCCAGTCCCTGCACGTTGCGGTGGCCGAGGCTGTAGACGGGGGAGCCGGGGAAGGGGTTGTCCCCGGGCACTGATCCGTCGGGGTTCACCCGCAGGATCTTGCCGGCCAGGGAGGTCTGGTCCTGTGCCAGGCCGGGTTCCCCGGAGTCGCCGGTGGACGCGTAGAGCTTTCCGTCCGGGCCGAACGCGATGCGCCCGCCGTTGTGGGTGATGGCAGAGGGAATGCCGGACAGGATGGTTTCCCCCTCGCCGAGTACGGGCCCATCGGGGGAAGCCTCGAGTGCATGCCGGGTGATGCGGTTGCCGTCGACGGCGGTGGCGTAGGCGTAGAGGTGGCCTTCCGCGGTGGCGAGGCCGAGCAACCCACCTTCGCCGCCGGCGGCGACGTCGTCAAGCGTGCCGACGACCCGGGTGCCGCCGTCGGGCAGCGCCTGCAGGATGCGGGCGGTGCCGCGTTCGCTGACGAGCACCTCCCCGGCGTCCGTCACCGTGATCGACCAGGGGGACTGCAGGCCGGTGGCCAGTTCCACGGGTTCGCCCAGGATGTGCAGGTCGGCATCCGCCGGCACCTGGGACGACCCCGAGGAGCCCGAGGACATAGATGAGGGCAGGGCGGCGGCCGTGGGCGCGCCGAAGGCGAGGACCGCGGCGAGGAGGGCGGAGATGCGTCGTCGGTTCATGCCCCCGAGGGTAACCGTTTTCAGGCGGTGAGTTCCTCAAGTTTACGACGCACCGCGGAAGCCTCCGGGTTGGTGGCGTGGCTGCCGTCGGAGTAGCGGACGGTGGGCACGACCCGGTTGCCGTCGTTGACGGACTCGACCCATGCGGCGGCTTCGTCGTCGGCCTCCACGTCGATGAGCTCATACGGGGTCTCGGTGCGGTCGAGACGCTTGATCAGGTTTTTGCAGTAGGGGCACCAGTCGGTGGCGTAGATGGTCACGTGCTGATCAGTGTTGTCGGCCATTATGCGGCTTCCTTTCTCTCGTACCGCAGAAAGCGGTATTTCAACGGCAGTTCAGTGCCGGGGTGGTCCCCGGCGGTCAGGCGGCCCCGTTCGGAGACCAACCAGTCGGTGTCGGAGACCAACCCGAATTCGGCGGGGATCTCCGGCGCATGCACGGCCAGGTCACCGAGCGTGTCGGCCAGCTGGACGTCCACGAGGGTGATCTCCAGGACGTCGACCTCCCCGATGGTGGCGGCGTAAACTTGGCCACCGCCCATGATCCAGGTGTCGGAGTCGGTGGGCACCTCCAGAGTATCGGGCAGCTCGTTGACCACCCTCGCTCCGGCCGACCACTCGCCGGGTTCCCGGGTGGTGAGCACGAAATTAAGGCGTCCCGGCAGGGGGCGGAACTTCTCCGGCAGGCTCAGCCAGGTGCGCCGTCCCATGAGCACGGGGTGGCCGGTGGTGATCTCCCGGAAGTGGGTCAGGTCCTCCGGAATGTGCCAGGGCATGCCCGCGCCGTCGCCGATGACACCGTCGAGTGACTGGGCCCAGATGGCTCCGAGCATCAGACGGCGACCTTCGCGCGGATAACCGGATGCGGGTCGTAGCCGACGACCTTGACGTCGTCAAAGGAGTAGTCGAAGATGCTCCCGGCCTTGCGCAGCTCCAGCTGCGGGTAAGGGCGCGGCTCCCGACTCAGCTGTTCGCGCACCTGCTCAAGGTGGTTGTCGTAGATGTGGCAGTCACCGCCGGTCCAGATCAGTTCACCGACATCCAGGCCGGCCTGCTGGGCGAACATGTGGGTCAGGAGGGCGTAGGAGGCGATGTTGAAGGGCACGCCCAGGAACATGTCGGCGCTGCGCTGGTAGACCTGCAACGACAGGCGGCCATCGACCCCGTAGAGCTGGAAGAGCAGGTGGCAGGGCAGCAGGGCCATCTCGTCCAGCTCGGAGACGTTCCAGGCGGAGACCACGTTGCGGCGCGAATCCGGGTTGCTCTTGAGTGTCTCCAAGGCGCTCGCGATCTGGTCGACGTGGCCACCGTCGGGGGTGGGCCAACTGCGCCACTGCACGCCGTAGACGGGACCGAGCTCGCCGTCCTCGTCGGCCCACTCATTCCAGATGCGGATGTTGTTGTCCTGCAGCCAGCGGACGTTGGAGTCGCCGCGCAGGAACCACAGCAACTCGCCGACCACCGAGTGCAGGTGCACCTTCTTGGTGGTCAGCAGGGGAAAGGAATCGGCCAGGTCATAGCGCAGCTGGCGGCCGAAGACACTGGTCGTGCCGGTGCCGGTGCGGTCACCTTTGGCGGCCCCCTCGGCGAGAATCTCCCCGAGCAGGTCCTCGTAGGGGGTGGGGATGGAGGCGTGATCGGCAGTCATGCCCCTACCATAATGACTCGACTTCGACGAAGCGAAGTGGCACTTGAAGCCGCTAGTAGCGACCGTTCTCGGTCAGGAATCCGGCGGTCAGCTCCAGGATTTCATCGGCCAGCTCGGGGCGGCAGATGAGCAGGTCCGGCAGGTAGGTGTCCTTGTTGTTGTAGGTCAGCTCGCGACCGTCCAGCCGGGAGCAGTGCAGGCCGGCGGCCTTGGCGACACCCACCGGCGCGGCGGAATCCCATTCGTACTGGCCACCGGCGTGGATGTAGGCGTCGTAGTCGCCCAGCAGCACGTGCATGGCCTTCGCGCCGGCGGAACCCAGACCGACGTTCTCGAAACCGAGCTTTTCGGCGACGTGCTCGGCCACCTGCGGCGGGCGGTTGTGGGAACGGACGATCTTGCGTGCGTAGGGCCCGGAGACGGCGCGCGCCTCATCGGAGCGGAAGACCACTCCGAGATCGGGGAGCGCGACCGCCGCGTGGGTCGGGACGCCGTTCTCCACCAGGGAGATGTGGACGGCCCAGTCCTGCCGGCCGGTGGCGAATTCCTTGGTGCCGTCCAACGGGTCGATGATCCACACCCGATCCTTGCCCAGACGCTCGGCATTGTCGGCGGCCTCCTCGGAGAGGACCCCGTCGTCGGGGCGGTGCTGCTCGAGAACACGGGCGATCCAGTTCTGGGCGAGGTCGTCCCCGGCGTCACCGAGGTTGCGTCCGCGCAGGACGCCGACGGTGCGCACGCCCTTCAGGATGTCTCCTGTGCCCTGGGCCAGCAGGTATGTCAGACGGGCATCGTCAATCTGAGCAGTCATGTCACCGACTGTACCGGCACGGTTAAAGTTGGGCATGGCCAAAAAGACCCTCGACCGCTTCCGCCCGCAGGTGGCCACCTGGTTCGAGGAGGTGTTCGCCTCGCCGACGTCCGTGCAGGAACGGGCGTGGCAGGCGATCTCGGACGGTGACAATGCGCTCGTCGTCGCCCCCACCGGTTCCGGAAAGACCCTCGCCGCCTTCCTCTGGGCGCTGAACTCACTGGTTGAACGGGAGGGGCAGACCGCGCTGCCGGTGGGGGAGGGCACCGGTGGGAAAAGCGTCAAGGTGCTCTACATCTCACCGCTCAAGGCCCTCGGCGTCGACGTCGAGAACAACCTGCGCGCGCCGCTCACTGGCATCGGCCGGGTGGCGGAACGTCTGGGGCTGGATCAGCCCGACATCTCCGTGGCAGTGCGCTCCGGCGACACCCCGCAGGCCGAGCGTGCCCGGCAGGTGCGCCGCCCCCCGGACATCCTGATCACCACGCCCGAATCCGCCTATCTCATGCTGACCTCGAAGGCGGGCGCGATCCTCAGGGACGTGGACACGGTCATCATCGACGAGATCCACGCCCTGGCCGGCACCAAACGTGGTGTCCACCTGGCGCTGACCCTGGAGCGCCTGGCCCGGTCGGCCGGTGACTTCCAGCGCATCGGCCTCTCAGCGACGGTGCGTCCCCTGGAGACGGTGGCGAATTTCCTCGGCGGCGACCGCCCGGTGGAGATCATCGCCCCGCCCTCGGAGAAGAAGTGGGAACTCGACGTGCACGTTCCCGTCGAGGACATGTCGGACCTGCCCGTCCCGGAGGAGGGTTCCACCATCGGGGAGGCCACCATCGACGATCCCCTCGGATTGACCACCCCGCTCGTCGACACCGAGCGGGAATCCGCTCTGCCGACGCAGAAATCCATCTGGCCGTTCATCGAGGCCGAAGTCTACGCCGAGGTGATGGGGGCGCGCTCCACGCTGGTCTTCGTCAACTCGCGGCGCACCGCCGAGCGGCTGACCAACCGGCTCAACGAGCTCTACGCGCTCGAGCACGACCCGGAATCGCTCTCGCCGGGACTGCGCCGCGATCCGGCCCAGCTGATGAAGTCCGTCGACGTCGCCGGCACCGCGCCGACGGTCATCTCCCGCGCCCACCACGGCTCGGTGTCCAAGGACGAGCGCGCCCTGACGGAACAGCTGCTCAAGGAGGGTTCGCTCAAGGCGGTCGTCGCCACCAGCTCCCTTGAGCTGGGCATCGACATGGGCGCGGTGGACCTGGTCATCCAGGTCGAGTCCCCGCCCGCGGTCGCCTCCGGCCTGCAGCGGGTGGGGCGCGCCGGGCATTCCGTCGGCGCCGTGTCGCGTGGTTCGCTCTACCCCAAGCACCGCTCCGATCTGGTGCAGTCCGCGGTGACCGTCGAACGGATGCGCTCCGGGATGATCGAGGAGCTCAAGGTGCCCTCCAACCCGCTGGACGTGCTCGTCCAGCAGACCATCGCGGCCGTCGCGGTGGAGGACCTCGACGTCGACGAGTGGTACACGTGCGTGCGCCGCGCCTGGCCCTACCGCGACCTGGCCCGCGACGTCTTCGACTCCGTCATCGACCTGGCCTCCGGCGTGTACCCCTCCACCGATTTCGCCGAGCTACGACCGCGCGTGGTCTACGACCGGGTCACCGGAATCCTCTCCGCCCGCCCCGGCGCGCAGCGCGTCGCAGTGACCTCCGGTGGCACGATCCCGGACCGTGGGATGTTCGGCGTCTTCCTCGTCGGTGGTGAGGGGGCGCCGCGCCGGGTGGGAGAGCTGGATGAGGAGATGGTCTACGAGTCCCGGGTGGGTGACGTGTTCACCCTGGGCGCCACGAGCTGGCGGATCGAGGACATCACTCGCGACCAGGTGCTGGTGACTCCGGCGCCGGGGCACACGGGACGTCTGCCGTTCTGGACCGGAGACCAGGCGGGGCGCCCCTTCGAGCTCGGGCAGGCGCTCGGGGCCTTCCGCCGGGAGGTGCACGCGGATGCGAACCGCACTGAAGGCCTGGGATTGGACCGCAACGCGCACAACAATCTGGTGGCCTACCTCTCCGAGCAGGCCGACTCGACCGGCATCGTGCCGGATGAGAGGACGCTGGTGCTGGAGCGGTTCCGGGATGAGCTCGGTGACTGGCGGGTGGTGCTGCACACACCCTTCGGGCGGGGCGTGAACGCCGCATGGGCGCTGGCCGTGGGGGCACGTGTCGCGGAGACCACGGGCATGGACGCGCAGGCGGTGGCCGGCGATGACGGCATCGTCCTGCGTCTGCCGGAGGGGGAGACCGAACCGGACGCGTCCATCTTCCTCTTCGACGCCGATGACATCGGTGAGCTGGTGACCGAGCAGGTGGGCAATTCGGCGCTGTTCGCCTCCCGCTTCCGCGAATGTGCGGCGCGCGCCCTGCTGCTGCCGCGGCGCAATCCCGGTAAGCGGGCGCCGTTGTGGCAGCAGCGTCAGCGGGCGGCGCAGCTGCTGGACGTGGCGCGCAAGTATCCGAGTTTCCCGATCATCCTGGAGACGGTGCGCGAGTGCCTGCAGGACGTCTACGACCTGCCGGCGCTCAAGCAGGTGTGCCGGGACCTGGGGACCCGCCGCGTCCGTGTGGCGGAGGTGACCACGGAGCAGCCGTCCCCGTTCGCCTCGACGCTGTTGTTCAATTACACCGGCGCGTTCATGTATGAGGGGGATTCCCCGCTGGCGGAGAAGCGCGCGGCGGCCCTCGCGCTGGATCCGTCGTTGCTGGCGAAGCTGCTGGGAACCGTGGAGCTGCGCGAGCTGTTGGACCCGGAGATCATCGACGAGGTCCACGCCCAGCTGCAGCGGCAGGGCTCCCGGCGGGCCCGGACCTCCGAGGAGCTGGCGGATGTGCTGCGCATCCTGGGGCCGGTGCCCGTCGACGAGCTTCCCCTGCACTGCGAGTTCGAGGATCCACTCACGGTTGCGCGAACCAACCTGGCGGGCCGGGTGATGGAGGTGCGCATCGGTGGGCGCGGGCATCTGGCCCAGGTGTTGGACGCCCCGCTGCTGCGCGACGGCCTGGGCGTGCCCGTCCCTCCCGGGGTGCCCGCCCAGGTGGACACGGTCGTCGACGCCTTGGATCAGCTCACGGGCCGGTGGACCCGAACCCGCGGGCCCTTCACGTTGCGGGATCTGGCGGGGGCTTTCGGGCTGGGCATGGGCGCCGCCCACTCCGCGCTCAAACCGCTTCTCGACGCCGGGAAGGTCGTCGAGGGCCGCTATCGACAGGGGGTGGAGGAGCAGGAGTACTGCGCCAACGAGGTGCTGCGGATCATCCGCTCGCGCTCGCTGGCCGTCGCCCGCGCGCAGGCTCAACCGGTCAGCCAGTCCGCCTTTGCCCGCTTCCTCACCGACTGGCAGCAGGTCGCGCCCGTCGGGAAGCGTCCCGTGCTGCGCGGCGCGGACGGGGTGTTCACGGTGTTGGAGCAGCTGGCCGGGGTGCGCCTGCCGGCCAGCGCGTGGGAGTCCCTGGTCCTGCCCGCCCGCGTCGGCGACTACAGCCCACTGATGCTGGACGAGTTGACCTCCTCCGGCGAGGTGCTGGTCGTCGGCGCGGGGACCGCCGGGGCGCGGGATCCGTGGATCATGTTGTTGCCCGCCGACTACGCCGCCCAGCTGGCGCCACCGGTGGAGCCGGAGGGTCTGACCGGCACCCAGGAGTCCGTGCTGGAGGTTCTGCGTCGGGGCGGTGGTTTCCTCTTCGCCGACCTGCTGGCGGAGGTCACGGGTGAGGATCTGGGGCTCCTGGATGGCCAGGTGACCCCCGATCAGCTGCGGGAGGCCCTGTGGGGCCTGGTGGAGGCGGGTCTGGTCAGCCCCGATGGTTTTGCGCCGCTGCGTGCCCGACTGGCGGGGGGCTCCACCGCTCACCGCGTCAAGCGACGGCCGACGCGTTCCCGGTTGCGCATGGGGCGCACCAGCTTCGGGCAGGCCACGCGGGCGTCGAGAAGCACCACCCCGCCGGACATGGGCGGGCGGTGGGCGCTGAGCGTGCCACCGGCCACGGACGCGACGATGCGTTCACTCGCCCACGGCGAGGCGTGGCTGGACCGCTACGGCGTGGTCACGCGTGGTTCCGTCGTCGCGGAGGACGTGCTCGGTGGTTTCGCGCTGGCTTATAAGGTGCTCTCGGGTTTCGAGGAATCCGGCAAGGCGATGCGCGGTTACCTCGTGGAGGGCCTGGGTGCCGCCCAATTCTCGACGCCCGCCGTCATCGACCGGTTGCGTGGCCTGGCGGACACCCCCGACGTGCAGGGCTGGCCCTCCGGCGCCACTGAACCGGACGTCCACGTGCTGGCCGCGGCCGATCCCGCCAACCCGTACGGCGCGGCGTTGCCCTGGCCGGACAAGGGGCCGACCCGCGGAGCCGGGGCGCTCGTCGTGCTCGTCGACGGTCTGTTGTTGGCGCACGTCACCCGCGGCGGGCGCACCTGGACGCTGTTCCTGGACTCGTTGCCGGCCGGACTCGAGGCCGGTGACGACGAGCTGGTGGGCCTGGTCGTCCACGCACTCACCGACGCCGTCGCCCGCGGCATGATGAGCCCCCTGACGGTGGAGAAGATCAACGGCGCGGCCGTGTTCGAGTCCCCGGTGCTGCCGCTGCTGCGTGCGGCGGGCGCCGGCATCACCCCGAAGGGCGTGCGCATCGGCGGTCGGGCGCCTGCGCCCCGTACCCCGACGCGGGGGCGCAGCGTCACCGAGGCCATGGAGGATCTGAGCTTCGACGACCCGCCGCCCGATTCGGGGCCGCGTTTCGCCCCTCGCCGCCGCGGACGGTGATACCCCGTTAAGAGGGTGGTCTCCCATTACAGTGGGAGAGCACGGGAAGACATTTGCCACAGAAACCCTAGTATCTTTCCCGGGGGTGGCAGAGGCCGCCACGGTCTCAACCCCTCGGTGCACGATGCCTGCCCCGCGTCGGGAGGAAGACCGCGGCTTCCACATCCAGGGGGACCCGACGGGCGCCGGAACGGGCACCGGGGGAAAGACCGTGGCGCATCCATCGGGGGAGTATCTTATGGGCCATGCCCGAAGGTGATTCCGTCCTCCAGCTGTCCCGCCGCCTGCAGTTCATGGTCGGCCGCGAGGTCCTGGGCACCTCCCTGCGGGTGCCGTCGGTGGCGCTCGTCGATTTCACCGGTTCGCACGTCGACCGGGTGTGGCCCTACGGCAAACACCTCTTCATGCAGTTCGACCGGCACGTACTCCACACCCACCTGAAGATGGAGGGCACCTGGTCCATCCATCTCAAGGGCGACCGCTGGCGCAAGCCCGGGCACACCGCCCGCGTGGTGCTTCAGCTGGAGGGCGCCCCGCATCCGCGACCCATCGAGGTCGTCGGTCATTCGCTCGGCCTGGTGGAGGTCTTCGGCGTCGATGACTACCACGGCCGGGTGGCGCATCTCGGGCCGGACGTGCTGGGCGATGACTGGGAGGATGGAGGCCGGGAGGAGGCGCGGCGACGGCTCCTGGCGCGACCGTCGAGGCCCGTGGGAACCGCGCTGCTGGACCAGAAGAACCTCGCGGGCGTCGGCAACGAATACCGCGCCGAGATCTGCTTCCTGTGCGGGGTGCACCCGGCCACGCCCGTCGCGGCCGTCGACGTCGACCGCGTCCTGGAGGTCACGCGGCGGGTGATGTGGGCCAACCGCGCTGCACCGCTGCGGGTGACCACCGGGGTGCGTCGGGCGGGGGAGAATGTCTACGTCTTCGGCCGTAACCACCGGCCCTGTCGACGCTGCGGCGCCCGCATCCAGAAGGACTTCCTCGGCGGGGTGGATCTGGGAGGGGATCCGGACGAACTGGAACGGGTCATCTGGTGGTGTCCCGTGTGCCAGCCCGGACCCTGAGGGGGTTATGCGCGGGTGGATCCGCGGTTGACGGATGACTGGGCCTGGTCCTCATCGAGGATCTCGTCGTCGGTGCCCTCGGTGTCGTCCTGAGTCGCGTCCTGGGGGGACTTCTTACGGCGACGGGCCCGCATCAGCAGGAACACGAAAAAGGCCACGATCGCGACGGCGATGGCGATGTATACGGCGGTGGAGTACTGGTCGACGTAATCGGCGACCAGGTCGTAGCTCTCACCCAGCCACATGCCCAGGACGATGAGCACGGCGTTCCACAGGCCCGAACCGGCGAGGGTCAGCAGGCCGAATTTGCCCAGGTGCATGCGGTCGATGCCCGCCGGGATCGAGATCAACGAACGGACGCCGGGGATGAGCCGGCCGAAGAAGATGGACCACTGGCCGTACCTGTCGAACCACGTCAGGGCCTTGTCGACGTCCTCCGGCTCGACCAGCCACATCCAGTCCGCGATCCGGCGCAACCGGTCGGCGCCGATGGCCGCACCGATCCAGTAGAGCAGGTAAGCGCCGAGCACCGAGCCCGCGGTGGCCCACAGGAAAGCGGAGAGGAAGCTCAGCTCACCGACCGAGACGGTGAAACCGGCCAGCGGGAGGACCACCTCCGACGGGATCGGGGGGAAGAGGTTCTCCAGCAGGATCGCGATACCGACACCTGGGCCGCCGAGGACCTCCATGAGTGAGACGATCCAGTCGACGATCGAGGTGAGCACAAGAATACCTTCCGGGGTCGGGTGCGGATGACGGAATCATACTGCCGTAGCGGACTGTCAGGAAGCTGGCAGCGGACGGGCGGATTCGATGTCAGTTGCCCTCCTCAAGTTCCCGCATCCGTTTAGCGGCGTGCTCCACGCGCGTCTGCCGATTCTTCTCCTCAACCTCTTTGAGCTTGTCATAGGTCTTCTGGTCGGAATCACTGAAACGGTAGATCAGACGGGGGAGTGACATGGTGACGAACAGGGAGGGCCACACCATCCACGCCCAACCCACCCCGACGACGAATTGGAGGAGAAGGAAGGCGAGCAGGGTGATGCCGAAGATCGCCCCATCCATCGCCTCCACCTTCTTCCCCCGGTTTTTGATCTGCTCCATTTCCCGCAGCTCAGCGGCCTGAACGGCCAGCGCGCGGCTGGGGTTCTGCTGGTCCAGGGGAATGGGCACGAGCGACAGGGAACCGGTCGGATCATCCTGGAAGGGGAGACCCCCGGGCAGATCGGTGAAAAGCGGGCGGAGATCGCCCACGGTGCGCGCCGTGGTGACCGTCCGGGTGCGTTCGTCGAATTCAACGTTGTCGAGACGGCCGTCGGCGTAGTGGGTCGACAACGACTGCAGGGCGTGGATGCGGTCGGCGTCGCTCAACCGCAGATGATCCTCCATGGATTCAAAGCTAGCCCTGTCCGGGCTCTCTCGTCTCCATGTCGGATAATTGAGCCTCCCCGGGTATCTGGCGGGAAGTCAGGATGATCAGGTGGGGACCACGGAAACTCACCGATCGCACGGTGCGCCAGGCGAGGTTTGGTTACCGTGGACGTATGACGCTCATCCTCAATCTCGTCTGGTTCATCTTCGGTGGTTTCTTCCTCGCCCTCGGTTATTTCCTCTTCGGCATTCTCGCCTGCATCCTGATCGTCACGATCCCCGCCGGCGTGGCCTCCTTCCGCATGGCGAGCTTCGCACTCTGGCCCTTCGGACGTTCCGTCGTCCAACCGGTCCAGGGCCCGGGCGGGCTGTCCACCTTGACCAATGTCGTCTGGTTCATCATCGCCGGTCTGTGGCTGGCCATCGGGCACATCACCACGGCCGCAGTCCAGGCGGTGACCATCATCGGCATCCCGCTGGCCATCGCGAACCTCAAGATGATCCCGGTGACGTGTTTCCCCTTCGGCAAGCAGATCGTCCGTTCCGATGAGATCCCCTACGGTTACGAACCGATGGTCAGGCTGTAATTCACGATTGGCGACCGTGCCTCCTAGAAAGGCGGCGGATCGTCGTCCGTGACCGCGACCCGGGGCCGGCGGGTGAATATGTTCCGCGCGGTCTTTCTCCGGGCGCGTTCCTCCCGTCGCCGTCGTCGCTGCGCCAAGGTCTGCACCCATCGTCGTTGCCGGGGAGCCAGGGGGCCTTCGGCGAGGTCCACGGTCCAGGAGCCGTCGGCGAACAGCCAGTAGACGTCCCCGGTGTGTTCCTGCAGGAAGTACCTCACCAGCCCGTCTGTCTTCCGGTTGTGGTGGTGCTGGCAGAGGCTGACCATGTTCGAGGCCGCAGTGGGACCGCCATCGGCGTAGTCCACCCGGTGGTCCTTCTGGGAGTGGATCGCCGGCCGGGTGCAACCGGGCCAGCGGCAGACCCCGTCGCGGCCTTCCAGGTAGGCGCGGAGGACCGCGTTGGCCTGGTATCCGTCGACGGTGACGTCGGCCGCGGCGTCCACGTCACGGACCTTGGTTGCGAGCTCCGCGAGGGTGCCGGTGGCCTCCTGTGTCAACCACCCCACCGGCTGTAGATGTCCGGGGGCGTTCTCTACGTCCTTGGCACGGTAGACGTTGAGCACTATCTTGACCGTGACGTTCCGGAGGATGAGAGCGGCCAGTGCCTGGGACCGGGAACACTCGTTGGCTTTCGCATACGCCCGCACTGCCTCATCGACGGCCGCTGCGGTGACCTGGTCGAAGTTGGCCTCGGTGGTCACGGAACCGTCCTGTTGCTCGTGGGTGCGGTAGGAGTCCCGAACCTCGGGCTCGGCATCTTCCGTTTCACCAGAGTCATCGGACTCATCGGAGGTGTCTAGCTGGTCCTCGAGAGCCCGGATGACGCCCCGGATGCGTTGGGTGATCGCACCCGGTTGAGGCAGCAGCTGGTTGGGGCGGGTTGGGGTCAGGTAGTCGGCGAGGGCGTCGTCGAGGATCTCCCAGAACTCGGGGTCCTCCTGCAGGTCGAGCGCAATGCCCAGCAGGGCGTCGTCAATCTTCCTCAGGTGGAGCATGTCGAGGTGGCGCAGGTCCTCGACGAGTGCGCGGAGAGTGGGGAGCCGGTCGAGGGTCTGGAGGGCCTCCAGGTTGGCTGCGATGAACCGGGCGGAGGAGCCCAGGGAGCGGGTCAGGGTGGCGGCGTGCTCGGTCCAGTCCCTCGGCACCTCGGGGTCCCGGTCGGCGGGCAGGCAGGCGCGCCAGGCGTCATATTCGGCGATGCGGACCGCGCGGCGTGCGCGGGCCACGGGATCGGTCTCGGAGCAGACGGAGTAATAGGGGGTGACGGTGTCGGTGGCGGTCACGGGGAAGATCACCTCCTCGGAAGGTGGTCGTTTCGGTCGTGAGGGCTGCAACATGTGAATCACACGGAAATAGATTGTGTGTTCGAAAAGCACCCTAGAACACCTTCCCGACATGACTACCCCCACGGTTACCCCCGCGACGTCGATAAACGTGGGTGACCTGCTGAGGTCAGGGGACGGTCGGCCAGGTGTGCACCGGCTCACCGGTGGCCTGGTGTCGCAGATATAGACGCATCAGCTGGGCCAGCGCGCGTTCGCGCTCCGGGGAACCGGGGACCGTTCCGTGCGGGGTGATCGCCTCCAGCGTGCGCAGTTGCCAGGTCGCCCCGTTCTGTCGCGTGCGGGCGCGCTCGTCGATGATGCCGAGGTAGCGGTCTATGAGCTCCTCATCGACCTTCAGGCTCCGCAGTCCCTCGCGGGCCTGGGGGAGCAGGTGCTCCCGGATGAGCAACGTGACGTCGATCTTGCCCAGGGTCGGCCAGTTCATGCGGGTGAACAGGCCGGAACGCGCGCCGGCGATGAAGTTCTGCTCCGCGTCCGGGAACGTCAGTCGCGACCACACGGGGCGGGTCTCCTCCGCCAGGTGCTTGGCCAACCCGTAGTAGAAGGCGGCGTCGGCGACCATGTCGACGACCGTCGGGCCAGCCGGCAGGAGGCGGTTCTCCACCCGCAGGTGGGCCAGGTCCTCGCTCGGGGCGTAGATGGGCCGGTTCCAGCGCCACACGGTCCCGTTGTGCAGGTTCAGGTAGTGCAACGCGGGGGACTTGCCCTTCATCACCGGCTTGCCGGAGGCCTCCCTCGGTTCCGGGATCAGCGGGGAGAAATAGCGGACGTTTTCCTCGAACAGGTCGAAGACGCTGGTGATCCACCGCTCCCCGAACCACACCCGGGGGCGCACGCCCTGGACGACCAACTCCGGGGTACGCGTGTCGATCGACTGGATGAATGCCGGGATCCGGCTCTCATGCCACAGCTTGCGACCCAGCAGCAGCGGGGAATTGGCGCCCAACGCCACCTGCACTCCGGCGATCGCCTGGGAGGCGTTCCAGGCGTCGGCGAAGCGGTGCGGGGCCAGTTGCAGGTGCAGCTGCATGGAGGTGCACAGGGACTCCGGTGCGATGTCGGAGAAGTCGTGGACGAAGTGCTCCTTGCGCGAGATGTCGATGCGCAGCAGCTCCCCCCGGCTCTCCATCACCGCGTTGTTCAGGGCGCGGTAGCGGTTGGCGGGGGTCATCCACGCCGGGTCCTCGAGGAATTCGGGAGTGACGGTGGGCAGGGTGCCGATCATCGCCACCCCGGCGCCGGCCTGTTCCGCCGCCTCACGGACCCGCTCAAGACGGGCGGTGATCCCGTCCTGCAGCGCCTGCAGTCCCTGCCCGGCGACGGTCAGGGGCGGGTGGTTGAGCTCGACGTTGTAGGAGCCGATCTCCGCCTGGTACTCCTCGTCGAGAAACTCCAGCACGGCCTGATTGAGCCGTGCCGGGCGCATGTCCCCGTCGACGAGGTTGAGCTCGAGTTCCATGCCGATCGTGCCCTGATCGACGAATTCCGCCTTCTGCAGATGGCGGTCGAAGATCTCCAGGTCCTCACCGAGGCGCTGGCGGTACTTCGTCCGCTGCTGCGGCGTGTAGTTCTCTGAGGAGATCGCGTCACCCATGATGTGAGATAACCACATTTCCCGTCGGTGTGAAGTTGAACGAGGTCACCGCTACCGCTTGCTGCGGTACCAGCCGATCAGCGAGTCGGTCGAGGAGTCACCGGAATCCGCCGTCTCCTCGCCGGAGACGGCCGCCGCGAGCTGGCTGGCCTGCTGCTTGCCCAGCTCAACGCCCCACTGATCGAAAGAGTTGATGTCCCAGATGACGCCCTGCACGAAGGTGATGTGCTCGTAGAGCGCGATGAGCGCACCCAGCACCGCCGGAGTCAGTTCCTCAGCCAGGATCGTCGTTGACGGGCGGTTGCCCGGCATGACCTTGTGCGGTGCGAGCTCGTCGGAGACGCCCTCGGCCTTGATCTCCTCCAGCGTCTTGCCGAAGGCCAGCACCTTGGTCTGGGCGAAGAGGTTGCCCATGAGCAGATCGTGCATGGAGCCCTCACCGGTGGCGGTCGGCAGGTCTTCCTTGGGGCGGGCGAAACCGATGAAGTCGGCCGGCACGACGCGGGTGCCCTGGTGCATGAGCTGGTAGAAGGCGTGCTGACCGTTCGTGCCCGGCTCGCCCCAGTAGATCTCCCCGGTGCCGTATCCGACGGCCGAACCGTCGTGACGCACGGACTTTCCGTTGGACTCCATGGTCAACTGCTGCAGATAAGCGGGGAAACGGGCCAGGTCCTGCGAATACGGCAGCACCGCGTGGGTGTCTGCGCCGTGGAAGTTGGAGTACCAGACGCCCAGCAGGGCCATGAGGACGGGCACGTTCTTCTCGAAGGGGGTGGAGCGGAAGTGCTCGTCCATCGCCCGGAAACCCTCCAGGAAGCGCATGAAATCGAGCGGGCCGATGACCGCCATCAACGACAGTCCGATGGCGGAGTCGACGGAGTAGCGTCCCCCCACCCAGTCCCAGAAACCGAACATGTTGGAGGTGTCGATGCCGAACTCGGCGACTTTCTCCGCATTCGTCGATACCGCCACGAAGTGTTTGGCGACGGCTGCTT
>CAYSIP010000030.1:0-1602 GCA_964431055.1 uncultured Corynebacterium sp.
TCTGCAGGCCGGCGAGGATGAGCAGCGCCATGAACGGGGCCGTCTTCCACACGTCCGCCACGATCACGGCGGTTCGTGCCGCCCAGGGATCCGTCGTCCAGGAGATGTTCGTGTTGAATATCGAGTTCACGATGCCCTGCGGCGCGAAGATGAACTGCCACAGCTTCGCGGTCACGGCGGTGGGGATGGCCCACGGGATGAGCACCGCGGCGCGCACCAGGGAACGGCCCTTGTAGTCGCCGTTCATGATCAGGGCCATGATCATGCCCAGGATCGTCTCACACGTGACGGTGACGACCGTGAAGAACAGGGTGATCTGCACCGCCGGCCAGAAGTCGGTGGCGAGCACGCCCGGGGGGCAGGTGGTGATCGCCCCGGACGGGCTCATGCACCGGTTGGTCAGCCAGTAGAGGTAATTGTCGAAACCGGCGAAACCGCCCTCGACGAACAGGCCGGTGGCGGGGTCGAGACTCCGGTCGGCCTGGAACGACAGCCAGATGGCGCGCAGGATCGGATAGCCGATGACGATGGCCAGCACGATCAGCGCCGGGGCGATGAGGGGAAGTGCGCGCCGGGTGTTTGTCGCGCGGGTGGGCATCAGTGACCTCCTCGGGGGTCAGGGCTCGTCGTCGGGACGGATGCGGTGGAGCAGGCCCGGGTAGTCGACGACGAGGCCGTCCGGGTCGAAGGTGACTTCGCGGCGGGAACCGCCGGCAAGGGCTGTTCGGACAGGTGGCGGTCGGTGGTGGCCCGGGTGTGGCGCCGAGGATCCACGCTCACCCGCGGGGAGCTGTCGTCGACCTGGGCCGCGGAGAGCTCGGCGCTCCCACTGACCGCCAGGTCGTCGAAAGTGACGACCGGATCCTCCCGGCGTCGTCCGTCGGACTGCCATCCTCCCGCGTCGCGCGCCGGCACGAGGTGACGGTTGGAGGCGGTACGAATCTGCGACGACCGGAACATCGAGTTCCGGTCGAGGGTGGCGCGGAGCGGTACCTTGTCCGCCCAACGCCGGAACAGCTGCTCCTGGACCGGGGTGTCGACCCCGGGCCAGGCGCAGCTGTTCCGGTCCCGCTCTGTCGAAACGGCGGAATTCACGTGGTCCTCCTACCGTCCGTCAGGTTCCGGTGGGGTGGTCGCTACTGGGTGGCGTTCTCGATGGCGGCCTTCATGTCGGCGGTCGCGTCGTCGACGCTCTTGCCGGCGGTCAGGGCAGCGTAGGAGTTGTCCTGGATGGCCTTGGAGATCTCCGGGTAGAACGGGCTGACCGGGCGCGGCGCGGCGTTCTCGAGGGAGGTCTTCAGGGCCGGCAGGAACGGGAACTCCTCGACGAGCGCCTCATCGTCGTAGATGGAGGCCAGCACCGGCGGGAAGGACGCCTCCGCGAAGGACATCTGGTTCTCCTCGTTGACGATGAACTCCATGAAGTCGCGCGCGGTGGCCTTGTTCTCCGAGTTGATGTTGATGCCGTTGTTGTAGCCGCCCAGGGTGGAGACGCCGACGCCGTCCTCGCCGACCAGCGCGGAGACCTCGACGTTGCCGGCGACCTGGGAGGCCTCACCCTCGGCGTTGGTGTACATGTACGGCCAGTTGATGGCGTAGGCG
>CAYSIP010000030.1:1702-18139 GCA_964431055.1 uncultured Corynebacterium sp.
GGAGGCCTCACCCTCGGCGTTGGTGTACATGTACGGCCAGTTGATGGCGTAGGCGGTGCGTCCCTCGGTGAAGGCCAGGTTGGTCTCCTCCTCGGTGGCGCCGGTGGAGTCCCGGGCGATGGTGCCGTCCTCGTAACCGTCGACCAGGGCCTGCAGGCCGGCCTTGGCCTCGTCCGAGTCGACGGTGACATTGCTGTCATCGTCCAGGACGGAACCACCCCAGCCCTCCATGAAGCCGATCGTGTTGACGGCCAGGCCCTCGTACTGGCTCAGCTGCAACGTCAGACACTCGACGCCCTCCTCGAGGGTGGTGCAGGACTCGGTCAACGCGGCCCAGTCACTCGGCTCCTCGGGGATGAACTCGGTGTTGCGGAACAGCAGCTGGCCGTTGGTGTTCTGCGGCAGCGCGTAGAGGGTGTCGTTGTAGGTGGCGGACTCGACGGTGGCCTCCAGCAGCCCGGAGGTGTCGACCTCCAGGTCGCCCTCCAGCGGGGCCAGGTACTGGTTGGCCGCGAACTCCGCCGTCCAGATGACGTCGAGGGCCATCACGTCGAAGTCGGAGTTACCGGCCTGCAGCGACTGGACCAGGGTCTCGCGCTGAGAATCGGCCTCGCCGGGCAGCTCCCGGAGGGTGACCTCCTGATCCGGGTTCTGCTCGTTCCAGGCCTCGATGATCGGGATGAGCTTGTCGGTGTCGTTGGCGCCCATCGCGAAGGTGATGGGGCCGCGGCCCTCACCGTCGCCGGATGCCGCGTCCGTGGTGGTCTCGGTGTCCGTGGTGGTCTCGGCGGCGCCGGTGTCACCCGTGCCGTTGGTGTCGTCGGCGGATTCATCGGCGCAGGCGACCAGGGTCGCGCCGGTCAGAGCGGTGGCGGCCAGGACAATCCCGGCCTTGCGGAGCAGGGAGATCTTCATCAGCAGTGCACCTTTCAGGAATGGGTGTTGGCTTCAGATTAGTGAAGTGGAACACGCTGACAGGTGGGAATTGCCCAGATCACCCCCGAGTGGGTACGGCTCCTTCCGATCGGGCGAGCCGCAGGCCCGTTTCCGGATCGAAACGGTGGGCCCCGGCCGGATCGTAGGCCAGCCGGACGCGGTCGTCGCGCGCCGGGGCTTCCCCCGGCCCCTGGCCGACGCGGGCGACCAGGCGGTCACCCCCGCAGTCGGCGTAGACATAGGACTCGGAACCGAGCTCCTCGATCAACTGGACGACGCCGTCGCGCACCGTCCAGCCCTCGCGCGGTGACTCCCCGTCCCGCAGGATCTGCACGTGTTCCGGGCGTACGCCCAGGGTCACGCCGGGGCCGGGGAACAGGTTCATGGCCGGCGAGCCGATGAAACCGGCGACGAATTCGTTGACGGGGGCGTCGTAGAGTTCGCGGGGCGGAGCGACCTGCTGCAGGATGCCGTCCTTGAGCACGGCCACCCGGTCCCCCATGGTCATGGCCTCCACCTGATCGTGGGTGACGTAGACGGTGGTGGTGCCCAGACGGCGTTGCAGGGCGGCCAGCTCGGCGCGGGTCTGCACGCGCAGCTTCGCGTCCAGGTTGGACAGCGGCTCGTCCATGAGGAAGACCTTCGGCGCGCGCACGATGGCCCGACCCATGGCCACTCGCTGGCGCTGACCGCCCGAGAGATCCTTCGGTTTGCGGTCCAGGAACTCCTCCAGCCCCAGCAGTTCGGCGGCCTCCCGCACTTTGGCGTCGATCTCGCTCTGCGGCAGCTTGGCCAGCTTCAGGGCGAAACCCATGTTCTTCGCCACGGACAGATGCGGGTAGAGGGCGTAGTTCTGGAAGACCATCGCGATGTCGCGGTCGCCCGGTTCCACCCCGGTGACGTCCTTGTCGTCGATGCTGATGGTCCCGGAGGCGACGTCCTCCAGGCCGGCCAGCGCACGCAGGGTGGTGGATTTGCCGCAACCGGAGGGGCCGACGAGGACGAGGAACTCGCCGTCGGCGATCTCCAGGTCCAGCTCTCGCACGCTCGGCCGCTCGGCGCCGGGGTACTGGATGGAGACCTGATCGAATGTGACCGTTGCCATGATGATGAAGCTACCAGCCCGGCGCTGGCCTTATGGGCTGAATCACAGTCGAAGTGTGGTCTTCTCAGCCGTGGCGATCTGCTCGAGCCGCTCCGCCTCCACCAGCCCGGCGACGATCACCGAGGATCCACCGGCGGCCAGCGGTTCGAGCACCTGGCGGACGAAGCTGTCCCGGTCATCCCATCCGGTGGCCAGGATTCGTTCGGGGCCGAGCTCGGTGGTCACGATCTCGGTCAGGGCACGGGTGGGGTGGAGGAACTGGTCACCGTAGAAACGGACGGTGGGGCCGAAATCGATGGCCCCGGCGGGCAGGTCACCGCCGGTCTCGGTCACGCCGCGGCCGAAGGGGTCGTCGGTGACCAGGACGACGTCCGCGCCGTTGAGGTCGGTGAACTCCCCGGCACGTGTCAGGGAGGTGAACACGACGTCGACGTGGGTGGCTTCCTCGGCGTCGGTGACCCGGTCACCGAAGTGGGTCTCCACGTCGGCGGCCAGGGCGCCGAGGGCGATGACGGCGGCCTGCCAGCCGACGGGCATGGCCAACAGGATGGTGGAGTCCCCGTCGAGATCGAGCTCGTCGAGAAGCATGTTGCCGACCTTGGCCGTCCAGTTGTCCAGGGTCTGCGCGGAGAAATCGAGTCGCGCGCCGGTTGATTCGTCGTAGACGGTCAGTCGGGGGGTCGCCGGGTCGGTGGACATCAGGTGTGCGAGCAGCTCCATGCCCGCCCAGTGTAGGCAGCTCGCCCGTCCCGTGACAGGGGCGCCGGACGCTGCAAGCCCGACGCGCGTTCCCCCTGTCCGGAAAGCGGATCTCGCCTAAGCTCTGTAGAAATGAAGTCCGCGGCGTCCCCGCCATTGCGCGGCCGGGACGCCGATTGTCTTGTGTTCGATCCCGTTCCATCCCGCCTGACAGGAAGAGCCCGGTGCCGCCCTCAGACCCACGCCGCACGATCAGTGTGATCATCCCCTGCCTCAACGACGCCACGCTGTTGCGCCGGTGCCTGTCCTCCCTGCGCGCGCAGGAGGTGCCTCCGAACGAGGTCATCGTCGTCGACAACGGATCGACGGATGATTCCGCCGAGGTGGCGCACGCGGCCGGGGCACGCGTGATCACCGAACCCCGCCGCGGCATCACCTGGGCCACGCGCGCCGGTTTCGACGCCGGGGAAGGCGACGTCCTGTTGCGCATCGACGCCGACGTGGAGGCCGCACCCGACTACCTGGCGCGGTTGCACGCCACCTGGGACGCGGCCGACGCCTCCCCGGGCCGCCGGGTGGTCGGCGTGACCGGCAGTGCGCGTTTCGAGCTGGACGGCCGTGTGGGGGACGTGGCCGCGGGCGTCTACCTCGGCGCCTACCGTCTCACCGTCGGTTCCGCCCTCGGTCACTATCCCTTCTTCGGCAGCAACTACTCGTTGCGGGCGGACTGGTGGCGGGAGATCCGCGACCAGATCGACTCCTCCGACACGTTCGTCCACGAGGACATGCAGATCTCCTTTGCGGTGCGCCCGCACGAGACGGTGTGGCTGCAGCGGGACCTGACCCTGGAGATGGATCCGCGTGCCCTGCGCGGCGCGCGTCAGATCGCGGTACGTTTCCACCGCGGGATGCACACGGTGCTGAGCAGTTGGCGGGAGCACCCGCCGCACCGCCGGTTGGCTGAGCGCGGTCTGCTGGGTGAGCGGATGCATGAGGTGCTGGGCCAGTGAGCGACGACCTCAACCGGCGCATCGACGCCTCCCTCACGCTGCTCTCCGAGTTCCTGGTGCGCAACAGTGCGCTCTCACCCGTGGAGTCGCGGCTGGTGACCATGGCGCACGAGGGCGTGGCCGCCTTCTCCCTGGGTGGCAAGCATCTGCGCTCCAGGCTGGTCCACATCTCCGCCGGGGAGGTCACCGGCGACCAGCTGCGCGCCGCGACGATCTTCGGTGCGTGCGTGGACCTGCTGCACGGGGCCTTCCTCATCCACGACGACATCATCGACCGCGACGACGTGCGCCGCGGGCAGCCGACCATCCACGCAGCGGTGCGCGACGAATACGACGACGCGCACCTGGGCACCTCCGTCGCGATCGTCGCCGGTGACCTCGGTATCAACGGCGCCCTGCAGTTGCTCCTGGACTCCGACCTCGAGGACGGGCTGGTGCGCCGTGGTCTGCAGCTGTTGGCGGCGGCCGCACAGGAGACCATCATCGGGGAGATCCTGGACATCTCGCACGTGGCGGAGCCGGAGCCCGATCTGGAACAGGTCCGGTTGAGCAACCACCTGAAGACCAGCGAGTACAGCTTCGGCACCCCGCTCAAACTCGGCGCCCTGGCCGCCGGCCGGGATCCGCGGCCGATGAAGCCGATCGCCCACGCCCTGGGGTGCGCCTACCAGGCGGCCGATGACATCGCCGGGGTGGTGGGTGACAGCGCGATCACGGGCAAGCAGGCCGCCGGGGACCTGGTCCACGGTCGGGCCACCTTGATGACCACCCGCATGCAGGGCGACGAGGGGCGCGACGCCGATCGGATGGCGGCGATCGTCGCGGACGTCGTCGCCGAGGGGGACGCCCACCTGGGCGAGGCCCGCCGGCTCATCGACGCCACCGATCTGAACCCGGGCATCCGGGCGGGTCTGCACCAGATCACCGACCGCATCGAAGGGATGTTGCGCGCCCATGTCTGAACCCGTTGAACCCACCGCCGCGGGTCGCGAGCTCCTGGGTGAGTTCCTCGACCGCTACGACCGCATGTCCGTCCGGTCGTCGCACGAGGTGATCCTCTCGTATTCCACGAGCTTCTCCCTGGCCACGCGCCTGCTGGCCAGGCAGGTGCGCACCGACATCCGCAACCTCTACGCGATCGTGCGCATCGCCGACGAGATCGTCGACGGCACCGCGCAGGCCGCCGGCATGAGCCACGAGGAGATCAGCGCTGCCCTCGACGACTACGAGGCCGCCGTCCTCGCCGCGCCGAAGCGCCGCTTTCACGTGGATCCGGTGCTGCACGCCTACGCGCAGTCGGCCCGGCGCTGTGATTTCCGGGATGAGCACGTGATCGCGTTCTTCTCCTCCATGCGCCGGGACCTGCACCAGTCCACCCACGACGCCAGCAGCTTCGGGGACTACGTCTACGGCTCCGCCGAGGTCATCGGCCTGCTGTGCCTGAGTGCCTTCCTCGTCGACCACCCGGTCACCGAGGCCGAGCGCGAGCGACTGGAGGGCGGGGCCCGTTCACTGGGCGCCGCGTTCCAGAAGATCAACTTCCTGCGCGACCTCGCCGAGGACTCGGACACCCTCGGCCGCGCCTATTTCCCGGTGTTGTCCGAGCACGCGCTGGGCGAGGGGGACAAGGCCGAGCTGATCGCCGACATCCGGGTCGACCTCGTCGACGCCCGCGCCGTCATGCCGCTGCTGCCGGTCTCCGCGCGCACCGGCGTGGTGGCGGCCACCGACCTGTTCGCCGAGCTGACGGACCGACTTGAGGCGCTTCCCGCCGCGGAGCTCACGCGCCGTCGGGTGAGCGTGCCGCGGGCCACGAAGGCGAAGATACTGGCCCGGGCGGTCGCCACCGCACCCCGCATGAACCCCAGGAAAGGCAACTAGACATGAGCACCCCCTCCCCGCGCACGGCCGTGGTGATCGGAGCCGGCGTCGCCGGACTGGCCACCGCGGCCCTGCTGGCCCGTGATGGCGTGGCCGTCACCGTCGTCGAGCGCACCGAGACCGTCGGCGGCCGCGCCGGCGACCTGGTCCTGGACAACCACGACGGGTTCCGTTGGGACACCGGCCCCTCCTGGTACCTCATGCCGGACGCCTTCGACCACTTCTTCCGTCTGCTGGGCACCACCACCGAGGACGAGATCGACCTGGTGGACCTCACCCCGGCCTACCGCCTGTTCCCCGAGGGGGAGGCGCCCCTGGACGTGCCCAGCGGGGTGGAGGCGGCGGCCGAGTTCTTCGAGTCGTTGGAGCCCGGCGCGGGGCAGAAGCTGCGCGACTACCTCGACAGCGCCGGCGACACCTACCAGGTGGCCATCGAGCGCTTCCTGTACACCACCTTCTCCACGCCCGGCCCGCTGCTGCACCGCGACGTGCGCGAGCGCCTGGGCAAACTCGCGAAGCTGCTCACCCAGCCGCTGGAGAGCTACGTCAACGAGCGTTTCGAGGATCACCGCCTGCGCCAGATCCTGACCTACCCGGCGGTGTTCCTGTCCTCCCGTCCGGAGAACACGCCGTCGATGTACCACCTGATGAGCCACACCGACCTGGTGCAGGGTGTGCGGTACCCGGTGGGTGGCTTCACCTCCGTGATCCGCGCGATCCACCGCCTGGCCGTCGGGCACGGCGTCGAGGTGGTGCTCAACACCGAGGTCACCGCCATCACCACCACCGGCCAGGGCCGCAAGGCGAAGGCCACGGGCGTGCGCGTGCGCGACGAGGACGGCGTCGTCTCCGAGATCACGGCCGACATCGTGGTCTCCGGCGCGGACCTGCACCACACCGAGAACCACCTGCTGCCGGCCCCGCTGCGCACCTACCCGGAGAAGTACTTCGCCTCCCGCGACCCGGGGCTGGGCACCGTGCTCGTCATGGCCGGCGTGAAGGGCAAGCTGCCGCAGCTGGCCCACCACAACCTGCTGTTCAGCCGCGACTGGTCCACGGATTTCTCCGTGGTCTTCGACGGTCCCAATGCGCAGCGCCCGCTGGACGCCTCCCGGTCGATCTACCTCTCCATGCCCTCGGCCACCGACCCGGACGTCGCGCCCGAGGGCCACGAGAACCTCTTCATCCTCGTGCCGGTCCCGGCCTCCGAGCAGATCGGCCACGGCGACGCCTGGCGCGCCGACGCCTCCCCGTCCGTCGACGCCATCGCCGACGCCGCCATCGCCCAGATCGGCGAGTGGGCCGACGTCCCGGACCTGGCGGAGCGCATCGTGGTGCGCAAGACCATGGGTCCGGCCGATTTCGCCGAGCGCTACAACGCTTGGCGCGGCGGTTCGATCGGCCCCGGTCATTCTCTGCGCCAGTCCGCCTTCCTGCGCGGGCGCAACATCTCCGGCAAGGTCGACGGCCTCTACTACGCGGGCGCGACGACCGTGCCCGGCGTGGGTGTGCCCATGTGTCTGATCTCCGCGGAGAACGTGCTCAAGCGCCTGCACGGGGACACCACCCCGGGGCCGCTGCCGGAGCCCGAGCCGGAATCTGAACCAGTGGTGGAGGTCGCCCGTGATTGAGTCGTTGATCCCCTTCGCCTACCTGAGCGTCCTCACGGTCGTCATCATCTGCATGGTGCTGTGTGACTGGCGCTGGAAGCTGGCTTTTTTCCTCGACGCCCGCCGCGCCGCGATCCTCTCGGTCGTGGTCGTGGTGGCCTTCCTCATCTGGGACGCCTTCGGCATCGCCACCGGTTCCTTCTTCCGCGGCGGTTCCGAGTACATGACCGGGGTGATCCTGGCGCCCGAGATGCCCGTCGAGGAGCCGATCTTCCTGTTCTTCCTCACCTATCTGACCATCAACCTCACCTCCGGGGCGCGGATGCTTCTCGACGCCCGCGGAGGCCGCGCCGACCGCGCGGCAGTCACCGTGGGGGAGGGGGCGGCATGACCTACCTGCTGATCAGCCTGCCTTTCCTCGTGGTGGCCGTGATCCTCTGGATCGTGCGCCGCAACAGCACGCCCCGTCAGCTGGCGGTGACCGCGATCGTGATGGCCGTGCTGCTGGTGCTCACCGCCATCTTCGACAACCTGATGATCTGGGCCGAGCTCGTCGGCTACGGTGACGCCCAGCGCCTGGGATGGCAGATAGGACTGGTCCCGATCGAGGACTTCTTCTACCCCGTCTTCGTGGCCCTGATCGTCCCCGCCTTCTGGCCGGGCAAGAAGCCGGCGAGGAAGAAGGCCCAGCCATGACCACACTGACCACCTCCCGAGTCTTCACTGGAGTGATCTCCGCCTCCCGGCCCATCAGCTGGGTGAACACCGCTTTCCCCTTCGGCCTGGCCTACCTGCTGGCCGGTGGGAGCCTGGACTGGCTGTTCTGGCTCGGGGTGTTCTTTTTCCTGATCCCGTACAACATCGCCATCTATGGCATCAACGACGTCTTCGACTACGAGTCGGACATCCGCAACCCGCGCAAGGGCGGCATCGAGGGCGCCGTGCTGCCCAAGGAGATGCATGCCCCGCTGCTGTGGGCTTCCGGCCTGACGACGATCCCGTTCCTCATCGTGCTCTACGCCGCGGGCACGTGGACCTCTGCGCTGTGGCTGACGATCTCCATGTTCGCCGTGATCGCCTATTCCGCCCCGCCGA
Source organism: uncultured Corynebacterium sp. (assembly GCA_964431055.1). Taxonomy (GTDB): domain Bacteria; phylum Actinomycetota; class Actinomycetes; order Mycobacteriales; family Mycobacteriaceae; genus Corynebacterium. The sequence continues at coordinate 10,039 of CAYSIP010000030.1, forward strand.
TGCGTTTCAAGGAACGCCCGGTGCTGGATTCGCTGACCTCCTCGGCGCACTTCACCACGCCCGCGATCGTCGGTGCGACCATCCTGGGTGGGCAGGTCAGCGGTTACTTCTGGTTCGCGGCCGGCGCCTTCTTCCTGTGGGGCATGGCCAGCCACGCGCTCGGCGCGGTGCAGGACGTGAAGGCCGACCGGGAAGGTGGCCTCAGCTCGATCGCCACCGCCTTCGGCGCGCGCCTGACCACCCGTCTGGCCGCCGCGGCGTACCTCATCGCGGCCCTGCTGATCTTCGCGCTGCCCTCGCCGGGGTGGATCGTCGGCATCGCCGGCCTGGGATACGTGGCCAACACCATGCGCTTCTGGAATATCACCGACGGGACCTGCGAGGACGTCAACCGGGCCTGGCGGGTCTTCCTCTGGCTGAATTACCTTGTGGGCGCCGTGGTCACCATCACCCTGGCGTGGGTGTACTTCGGGTAGGGGAGGGGCCGCCGGATTTGGTTGTCGGGGTGGACACCATGAATTGTGACCTCCCGGTCGTCGTCCGAGGTATCTTTCCCCCTCGGTCTTAACTAAGATTTACTTAAGAGCCGGTCGGCACGAAGGCGACCGACGAAACCCGAGATGGGTATGTCATGAGCAAGACCTCGAAGGACATGGTGGCCGGAGCCAAGGCCAGGATCGAAAACCTCAGTGCGGCGCAGGTGGCGGAGGAGCAGGAACGCGGAGCCGTGGTTGTGGACCTGCGCGACGACGCCGAGCTCGCCGCGAGCGGGCGAATCCCCGGTGCGGTGCATATCCCCCGCGGAATGCTGGAATTCCGGGCGGACCCCAGCAGCCCGTATCACGATGACTCCCTGGCCCCGGACAAGCGCGTGATCCTGCACTGCGCCAGTGGCGGCCGTTCCGCTCTCGGCGCCGTGACCCTCCAGGAGATGGGGTACACGAACGTCGCCCACCTCGACGGCGGTTTCAAGGACTGGGTCGAGCAGGGACGCCCGGTCGAGAAAGACTGACGGCCCCGAATGTCCCCCTCGTCAGCGTGAGAGTTTTTCGCAGACTCCGAACATCGATTCCGGAATGCGCAGCGGTATTCATGTCTCCCTCCTAAAGTCGAGGCTGAGGAGCGCGGACTCGCCAGGTTCCAGCTGAGGGTGCCGGGCGTGGGGAACTGCGGAGGACCTTCGCCATAGACATCGAAAAGGTTCTGCCAGAGCTACGCAGGCCTATGAAACGCGCCCAGACGTCGCGCCGCGTTGGGTGGTCCGGCCGCTGGTGAAGGCGATGCCGGGTCCCTCGCTCGGCAGCCGTGCGCGTGCGGTCCGTACGTGAGGAGTCGGCCCGTCTGCGGGTATACGAACCGGTGGGTGCGCGTGCGGGCGGGGTTGCTCTGGATCCACGGCGGCGGCCTGCTCTACGGGGACGCGAGGTAGGACGAATCGCTCTGCCTGTCCACCGCGGAACGGTTGGGCACCGTGATCGTCTCAGTCAACTACCGCTTCGCCCCGGAACATCCTTTTCCCGCCGCGCACGAGGACGTGCACAAAGCCTGGAGGTGGTTCCTGCACCACGCCACAGAATTCGGGGTGGATCCGAGCCGCATCGTCATCGGCGGAGAGAGTGCGGGCGCCGGGCTGGCCGCAGCCCTCGTGCACAGGATCCACGACGACGGCGGCCGGCAACCCCACGGTCAGTGGTTGTTTGCCCCCATGCTCGACGACCCGTACGGCGGCCTGCCGCGACCTCGACGCCGAGGACCACTTCGCCTGGAATAACCGGCAGAACCGGGAAGGGTGGTCCGGTTATCCCGGTGCCCCGGCCGGTGCCCCGGCCGGTGCCGCGACGCGCCGCGATACGCCGTTCCCGTGCGCCGCACGGACCTGACAGGCCTGCCACCGCCGTCCTCACCTGGACCGACCTCGAACTGTTCGCGGAGGAGAACCGTATATACGCGGAGGCGTTGAGGGCCGCCGGTGTACCGGTGACCACCGACGTGGTGGTGGGTGGCGTCCGCGGTTCCGAAAACTGGGTAAAAGACACCACGGTCGCGCACGAACTGATCGGACGCGCCCGGGCATGGTTACGGCAGCTCATCGCCCTGCCGTAACCATCTTCTCAAGGACCATGGAACAGCGAGGTTGGGGCGCGGCGGTCGGTTCGTGTCACCCGGCCGGTGGAACCCTACGCGTCGACGCTGATCATCGGCCAGATCAGGTTCACCAGCGTGGGGGACCACTGCTCGGGTAATTCGCCGCGCAGGGCGTCGCTGACGAACATCCCGCCGATGACCATCTCCAGCAGCTGCTCATAATCGACGTCCGGCCTGAGCACGCCACGTGTCACGCCCTTCTGGAAGAAGACGCGCAGACGGGCGAGACTCGGCCCGACGATGCGGTCCCGCCATTCCTGAATCTCCGAGCGTGGGCTGCCGAGGATGCCGCCGATCGCCCCCAGGCCCACACGTTCCTCGAATATCTCCTGGACATCGGCCAGCAGCTCGCACAGTCCCTGTGAAGTCACCGCGTAGGACTTCTCCGGCGGGGTGGCCAGCTGCTGGGCCACACCCGCGAGCATCTCGGCGCGGTCGTCGTAGCGGCGGTAGATCGTCGTCTTGGCCACACCCGATTCCGCGGCGACGGCGTCGATGCTCACGGCGGCGAGACCTTCGCGGCGGATCAGGGAGAGGACGGCCTGCGTGATCTTCTCATCGGTGATGGACCGACGGGCAGTCTGGCGCGGCGTGCTCTCACGTGGCTTCTTCTTCGTGGGTGTTGCCACCCCTTCACCTCCGGTGGTTATTGGCGATAACCGAAAGCGTCGACCCGCGGTGGGCGGATCGACGCTTTCGGGAAAAATCTCACTGGACGGTCAGTGTCGACCGGCCTTCAGTGGGCCCGTCGGGCGTCCAGGTGATATTACCCGTCGACGCGGGAGTTGCGCTGGGACATCGCCACGGCGGCGAAGATCAGCACCAGGACACCCACGATCCAGGCGGTCCATGCCGCGCCGGACGCGGCACTGAACCCGCCCAACCACGGGGCAAGGAAGAGGACCGCGCCCAGGACGATCGTCGTCCACTCCGCGGCCTGCGAGGAGGCGGTGCCCAGAGCCCACAGGGAGGCGACCCCGATCAGGATGCCGAGGGTGACGAACCAGCCTGCCGGGGCGGCGGCGGTCCACAGCGGGGCGAGCAGGACGTAGACACCGAGGACCAGATTCACCCAATCGGGCCAGGTTTTCCAGGAACGGTCCTCGTTGGTCAGGTCATTGGTGGCGGTGATGGTCGAGCGGTTCTGGGTCTGCGAGGTCAAAGTTCTCCTATCTTCCCGGGATTCGATTCCAGGGGCTCTTCGTCCGGGTTCAAGAGGTCTCCCCTGATTGCAACTAAATGGTAGCGCTACTTACGGGTATCGTCAAGTTGGTCGCGAGGTTGGTCGATGTGGGGGGAATGGGGAAAAGCAACGGGACCGGTTGAATTCAACCGGTCCCGCAGTATTTATTTTTGCGATTTATGCGACGAGGACGTGCTCCCCCTGAACGTCATCCACGAAGATTTTTCGGTGGGTCAGGGCGGTGGCGGAGAAGGCGACCACCATGCCGGCGAGGATCCATGCCGTCCAGGCCGCGTCCGAGGCGGTGTGGAAACCGGCGAACCACGGGGCGAGGAAAAGGAGGGCGCCCGCGGCCATCGTCGCCCATTCCGGCCTCTTCGAGGTGTCGTCGGCGATCCCCCAGATGGCGGTGGCGGCGATCAGGAGGCTGAAGGCGAAGAACCAGGGGATGGGCGCGCCGGGGGTCCACAGGGGCACGGTGGCCAAGACAAGGGCGATGATCAGGTTGACCCAATCGGGCCAGGTGCGCCATCCCTGCGGGCTGCCGTAGAGGTCAGTGCTGAGGGTGGGGCGATGTTGCTGCTGGGTTTGGGTGGGGGCGGTCAACTATTCCTTCCTTCTGGAAATCGATGGGAACGCGGGGCGTCCTCGATCTCGTCCGGAGGGTTTCCCCGCGCCATTCCAGCGTAGCGCTACAAAATAGTTTCGTCAAGTTGGATGGCTTGTATTCAATTGCTCTGACCTTTGGTTATGGCGAGATTGTGCGTCATCCGGGAGTGCGACTTTCTGGCGGGATTTTATGTGAGAGGAGCCGCAGCCGAGTTCGCTCGCGCTGAGCTATTGCACCACCGTCCACAGGGTCGGGAATGGGGTGGGCGTCACGGGGCACAACGCTTCGCTCCTGGATTTCCGGGGCGGTTGTGGATGCGGTCACCGCTGACGTTCCGACGGGGCGAAGCGGTGGGCCGCTGCAGCTCCTGCCCGAATCGGGGGATCGGCAAGTGGGATCGCTGCTCCCCGAAATCTCGTCGAAAATAGTGAAAGGCCGGTCATCGCGACCGGCCTTGGCCTCACTTTCGTGCGGGGCTGTGGGAGTTTATTCACTTTTCCGTGGCTGGCTGTGCCTTGCGTGGGAAGGGGGCCGTAGGGGCGAAGATCATCACCAGCACGCCGATGGTCCAGGCGGTCCAGGCCGCGAAGGGGGAATCGGTGAAGTCGGCCACGCCGGGCGTGAGGAAGGTGAGGGTGCCGAGAATGATGGTCGCCCACTCGGTCTCGACGGTGGGCCGGTGGCCGAGCGTCCACAACGTCACTCCCGCGATGAGGGTGCCGAGGATGGTGAACCAGGCGAGCGGCGCGCCGGGTGTCCATAGTGGGGCGAATGCGAGATAGAGGCCGAGAATCACGTTCGCCCAGACCGGAAAGGGGTTCCGGTGCTGGGCGGGGGCCGTCGTTTTAGCAGGCATGACGGGGGTTGGGTCCTGCTGTAGCGTCTGTGGGGTCAATGAACTCCTCCGGGGTAGGGAAAATGGGTGCGGGGGGACCCCATCCCTTCCGGGGGGGGGCTCCCCTGATGTGGATTCTATTGTAGCGCTACAAAATAGTTTCGTCAAGAATGTCGCCAGGTCAGAGGGGGTTTTGGGTTAGGGGAGTGGTTTTTCATGTCGGGGTGGGCGGGCGCGTGCTTCTCTTTGTCCTTGCGTCCGCCAGGGCGCGGGCGTGGGGGCGGATCTGGAAGTTGTCGGATCGGGAAAGTCGGACTGGTGGGTATGGCGAATGTGGCTGCGGCCCTGTTCGCGTGGGGAAGGCTGTGGTTCAATCGACCATATCCGGTGTAATGCATGTCACAAAGATGCCTGTGTCCAGTCGAAGACCGTACCGGTCTCGACATCACCCACAAGGAAGAGGATCCCCATGCTGCTGAAGAAGCTCTCTGCCATGGGTCTGAAATCAGACCACCTCTACACCGCCGGTTTCGTTTCCGTCGGCATGTCAATCGTGACCTGGACAATCTCCGAAAAGAAGCCGGGCGACTCCAAGGCGCAGGCTGACCGATGGGGAGTGTTCGTCGGGGAATGGGCCCCGACATTCTTCGCACTAGGGGTAGCGCTGAAGCTCGAGGAAAACAGTCACTCGCTCACCGGTTAATCAAGGAACAGCTGGACCGGTTCGTCGCGTGCCGCCGATGAGGGCGGCAGGCGAGGATGCGGCAGGGGGACTCCCACCGTCCCGGATGCACCTCTGGAATCGGGTCCCGGAAGTCGGGATCTGCCCAAGAGGTGTATTTCTGTGTCCGGTAGTCGCTGCCCTGCAGGGTGCACCTGGGGCCGAGACGCCCCGCGCATCTACCCCTCCCGGAACCTCAAGACGCTTCGGCGTACTGACCGGTCATGACTGCGCCCTTCATGTGCTCAAGCAGTATCAGTGCCTCATCGCGGCGTAGCTCTTCGTGGAACCGCTGGTTGCTGTAGGAGCGCAGGCAGGCGTAGCAGGACGTGTCCTCACTGCGGCCCCAGGTGGGCACATGATTCAACGCGGAGGCAAGAACCTCGGGGAAGCGAAACTGCTGAGGTTACTGCATCGGGGAGGCATAAACTCGGGCCACAAGGCCCGCAGGTCAGCGGTTTGAACCGAACCGGGACCACGCACGCGGCGGGCAGTGACCGCCCCTTCATGCCCACACGACGAGGGCCGCTCCCCGTTAGTGACGGGAAGCAACTTTTTAATCCCGCGCGGCCACAAGCCTAGCGGCCACTTTCTAAGAGGGAAGATGACAGATTCTTGAAAATGCTGGAGGAGCTCGGTGGCTGTTCCTGGTCATCCTGGTTTCCCGGCTGGTCATTGCTCGGTGCAGTGACGTACTCAGGAAACGCTGCTGGCTGATCAAGTGGCTGCTTGATCGGATTCATGTCGATGCCCAGATCCTTCGCGAACACCAGGCGAGTGGACTCGTAAACACGCTCCGAGTTCTCGTTGAGGTCGAAGATGCGGGCACCTCGAAGGGTGTGCTGGTCTAAGGTGCCGTCGTTGAGGCCGTACGGGCCAAAGCCCGTGCCTGGGCCGTAACCGAGCTCGATGCCGTAATAGTTGCCCATGTAGGTGTTGATGTGGTCGTGGCCGCAGTACATGCCGAGCACATCGCCACGCTCGAGAGCTGCGGCGTAGATACCGGAGTTGAACGCGCCCACGTATACGCCTTCGTTCTTGACGCCGACGATGCCGTGACGCTCTGCTGCCTCAGCGTGGCTGGCCTCGTCCATCTCGTACGGGCCGCCGTACCACATGTCGCGGTGCTCGAAGGTCGGGATGTGGAAGTACATCAGACCTGGAACCTTCTTGCCGAAGCGCTTTTCGGTGTCGCGGGACAGAGCGGTGTACCACTGGATCTGCTCTGGGCGGATCCAATCGTAGGAAGGCAGTGAGGCGGTGGACTGGCCTGCCAGAGTGTCAGCTGAGTAACGGCCGGAGTCGAGCAACCAGATGGCGAACATAGCGTCATTGCCCTGCGAGTTGCTGATCAAAAGCTGGCCGTTAGAGGAACCGTACAAGCCATCCTCGACGGTCGGGTTGAGGTTGTGCTTGTACTGGCGGATGAACTCGACCATCTGAGGCTCGAAGACGGTGGTGCCCGCTTCCTCGGTGGAGTCTTCGTCGTGGTTGCCGAAGGTCAGTGCCCACGGGATGCCGCGCGATTCCATCGGCGTGACGACGTTGTTGATGGCCTGGTAAACCTCACGGTTGGTGCTGGGGCCACCGGTGATGACGTCGCCGTTGATCAGTGCGAAGTCGGGCTGCTCGTCGTCAAGAACCTTGCCCATGAATTCGATGGTGCGCCGGTCGGTGAGGTGATCGTCCTGGGTGTCATTGAACTGGACGATACGGAAGTGGCCGCCGGAATTAAATGACAGCGGCATGCGGCGTGCTGCCGCGTTGGCGTTCTCCGAGAGGAGTGGGGCGCCAGCGTTCTGGGGCTGCGCGTTGGCGACAGCGGGGAGAGAGGTAAGTGCTGCACCGGCTGCGAGGAAACTGCTGCGGGCGAGGAACTTACGACGATTGAAAGAATTGGGGGACATGATTGCTCCTTAAAAGAATGCCCAAATTACGCTGCTGACAACGTCTTGACATGGAGGAAGTGTCTGCGCGTGGTGATCTCATGCGCACGATGGGGTCCTTGGTCTCAATGTTGATGTCCGTCTCCCCGAAGTGCTGAACGCCATCGCACGGCGACTGGTCGACACAGGCCGGGCCAGAGAAGAAGTCCACGCGTGGGCCGAAGGCTGGGTCCATTTCGTTCGGACTGAAACCTCCGCGCTGATTGGGCCACACATAAACCTCCAGACCGGGGAGATCGTGGAACGCCGCTTGATTGAGCAATAACCGTGCGCAGGAGAGTAATGAACGACTACGGTCAGCCACACAAACGCGATCCCGGGTTCGCGGCAGATAAGAGTGCGGACCGCTCGAGGAGAGGATTTGTGCACTCTTAGGGATGGCAGGCCAGCGAACGCGGCGAAGAAAGAACGACGAAAAGATGAAACTGAAGACTCCTTGTGCTCAAGGACTCGGATTCGAGTCTCAGTGAGAGTAGAAGAGTCCGATAGCCAAACTGCAAAGATGAGATGAATGACCCTCGAACAGGAGGTCAATAATTCGATTCCCGATGCTCTGCACGGCTGATCGCATCCGGCTGAGACGCGGTTCTGGTTGAAGGCAGGGGTCTGCAACAGCACCGAAGAGGGACGGGAAAACCGCGGACCCACCGAGGAGCAGGTG
>CAYSIP010000031.1:0-17952 GCA_964431055.1 uncultured Corynebacterium sp.
CCGCTCGGCGATGTCACGGGCGGAGTAGGAGATGACGCCGCGCTTGGTGCGGGGGATGTGGTTGAGCGGCGGGACATGCCCGTCGGTCTCCGCGTACTGCACGATGCGCGACATGGTGCGCACGACGTTGTGGGGGTCCACACCGACGGAGGTCTCGCCCGAGAGCATGACCGCGTCCGCGCCGTCGAGGACGGCGTTGGCGACGTCGGAGGTCTCCGCACGGGTCGGGCGGGAGTTCTCGATCATCGAGTCGAGCATCTGGGTGGCCACGATGACGGGCTTGGCGTTCTCGCGGGCGATCTGGATGGCGCGCTTCTGGACCAGCGGAACCTGCTCGAGCGGGACCTCGACGCCGAGGTCGCCGCGGGCGACCATGATGGCGTCGAAGGCGAGCACGATGGACTCGAGCGCGTCGATGGCCTCCGGCTTCTCCAGCTTGGCGATGACCGGCACGCGATGTCCCACCTCGTCCATGATCTCGTGCACGAGGTCCACGTCCGCCGGAGAGCGGACGAAGGACAGGGCGATGAAGTCGACGCCGAGGTTCAGTGCGAAGCGCAGGTCCGCGATGTCCTTCTCGGACAGGGCCGGAACGGAGATGTCCATGCCCGGCAGGGAGACACCCTTGTTGTTGGAGACCGGGCCACCCTCGGTGACCTCGCAGACGACGTCGTTGCCGTCGATTTCACGACAGACGAGGCCGACCTTGCCGTCATCGACGAGCAGGCGGTCACCCGGCTTCGCGTCGTTGGCCAGGTTCTTGTAGGTGGTGGACACGCGGTTGTGGGTGCCCTCCACGTCATCGACGGTGATGCGCACGACGTCACCGGTCTCCCAGACCGTCGCGCCGTCGATGAAACGCCCGAGACGGATCTTCGGGCCCTGGAGGTCGGCGAGGATGCCGACCGCGCGGCCGGACTCGTCGGTGGCCTCACGGACCCAGTTGTAGTTCTGTTCATGGTCGGCATGGTCGCCGTGTGAGAAGTTCAGTCGGGCGACGTCCATTCCGTCCTCGACAAGGCGCGCGATGGCGTCCTTGCTGGCGACGGCGGGGCCGAGGGTGCACACAATCTTTGTTCGTCTATCCACAGGTCCAACCTACTCGGTTCGAAGGGGCGCGGCCACACAGAGTCACGCCCGTTCGGACATCACGAGTCCGATTGCGTGGGTTCGCGGGCCGTCTGGCAGCACCCACGCTACCCTCACCGCTCCCGGGCTGCAGGAGTGCGCCCGGCGCAACCGCGACTCAGCCACCCGTGCCGGGAGGGGAATTGCCGTCCGCTCCGGCACCTGCCGGGCGCCCGCCCCGCTCCCCCGACGCCGTGGATCCCGACCCGGAGCCATGCCCGTCGACGACATCGGTGCCTTCGGCGTGCGGGTTGACCTCCGCCGGGGTCTCCCGGCCCTTGGGCAGCAGGAAGAAGATGACCAGGGAGACGATGAATACGACCAGGGAGACGATCGTGTTGATCCGCAGACCGAAGACCATCGTCGCGTCGTCGGCGCGCATGAGTTCGATCCAGAAGCGGCCGGCGGTGTAACCGGCGACATAGAGCGCGAAGACCCGGCCGTGGCCGAGCCGGAACCGCCTCTCCGCCCACAGCAGGAAGCAGAAGATCAACACGTTCCACAACAGCTCGTAGAGGAAGGTCGGGTGCACGGAGGTGATGATTTCCCCGGTGGAGCGCCCGGTCAGCGGCGCGAATTCACCGTTGTCATTGACCCGGTAGTAGATGTCGAGCGCCCAGGGCAGGTCCGTGGGGCGGCCGTAAATCTCCTGGTTGAACCAGTTTCCCAGCCGGCCGATGGCCTGGGCGAGGATGACGCCCGGGGCGATGGCGTCGGCGAAGGGGCCCAGCGGAACTTTCTTGTAGCGCAACAGCAGCCACACCGCGACACCGCCGAGGGCCACCGCGCCCCAGATTCCCAGGCCCCCCTGGTTGATCTTCAGGGCGTCGACCGGGTTGCATCCCTCACAGAAATACTTGTCGTAGTCCGTGATGACGTGGTACAACCTGCCACCGACGATGCCGGCGGGGATGGCCACGATCGCCGCGTCCCAGACCACGTCGGCGTCACCGCCGCGGGCCGTGTAACGCCGTTGCGTCAGCCACAGGGCGACGACCATGCCGACGATGATGCACAGGGCGTAGGCGCGGACCGGGATCGGGCCCAGATACCAGACGCCCTGCGGCGGGGAAGGGATGTTCGCGAGGATGGTGGTCTGCACCCCCACAGTGTGCCTGATCGGTCTTCCCCCCGCGACGCGGGGTCAGTTACCTGGAGGGGCAGGCGGGGTGCTGGCCGGCGGACACCAGGGAACGGGTGCGGGCGGCCGGGTCCTCGGAGGTGAGGATGCTTTCGCCGACCACGACGGCGTCGGCGCCGGTGGCGGCGTAGTTGAGCAGTTCCCGGGCGCTGTGGACCCCTCCGAGGGCGATGCGCAGAATCTCCGGCGGCAGGCCGGGGACGATCTCGGAGAAGGCGGAGCGATCCAGGACCCGGCTGGTAAGTGCCCAGGCGTTGACCCCGATGACCCTGGCGCCAGCCACCAGCGCGCGGTCGGCCTCCTCCGGGGTGCGCACCTCGGCGAGGGCGGTCATGCCGAGCGACTCGATGCGGTCGAGCAGCGACTCCAGGCGTGCCTGCCCGAGCAGCTCCACCTGCAGCGGCACCATGTCGGCGCCGTAACAGCGGGCCTCGTGGATCTGATACGGGTCGAGGATGATGTCCCGGCAGAACATGGGGAGTTCAACCGCCTCACGCGCCACCCGCATGTCCTCCAGTGAACCGTGGAAGCGCAACGGCTCGGTCTGGCAGGCGATCAGATGTGCGCCACTGTCCTCGAAGTCACGCGCCAGGTTGGCGATGTCCTCTAGGCTCTCGATGCCCGTGACCGGGCCTTTGCCGGGCAGCTCGCGTTTGATCTCGGCGATGACCCCGCAGCCGTGGCGAAGTAATCCGCCATAGGCGTCCCGGGCGGGGGCGGTGTCACGGGAGCGGGCCTTGATCTCCTTGAAGGGCACCACGGCCTCTCTACGCGCAACGTCCGCCAGAACGGTGGCAACTAATCCGTCGAGTGCCATGGGCGTAACCATGTGCATCTCCCATCTCCAGGCAGGTCAACCGCTAGGTCAGCCCGCCAACATAAGGCCGGGCTCATGTCTCAAGCTTAGTCAGTGACCTTCCTCACGGAAAAATCACCCCCTCCGGATTCACCCCCTAATCGCGTGGAGATTTCGTGCTTCCGGCACCCCCGGGGTCACCCATGTCACGCGCGTGGGCGGAACCGGTGGGGTCCGTCGGGTCGATGTCGGCGTCGAGGGCGTCCCACATCACCCGGCCTGAATCCGGCGTGGACTCCAGATCCTCGACGATCTTCGCCTCGCGGCTGCGCTTGCGCTCGTATTTGTTGAGCTTCGCACTGTCAGTGCCGGGTCGCACGGCCAGCAGCACACCACCGAACAGCGCGAGCGCGCAACCGAGAAGGACGAGAACCGCGCCGGTCGGATCGGTGTGCAGGTCGGTGACCTGCGCCCACTCAGTGATGGTCACCGGCGCGTTGGCACGCTGACTGGCGGCGCCACTGGCCAGCAGCTGGCGGGCACGTTCCGGGTCGGGGCCGTTCTCCCCCGCCAGCAGGGTCAACGGGGTCCAGCTCGCGCCGATGGCAGCCAGGGCCGCGACGGCACCGACGAGGCGTCGGCCCACCCGGCGCAGGGCGAAACCGGCCACGCAGGCGGCGACCAACAGCAGAGCGACGGCGGTGGTCTCGGTGGACCAGGTCGCCCCCGGGATGGGCAGGGTGGCGGATCCGGATTTCTCGTCGAAGACGTCGACGGTGACCCAGGTGAACCGGGAACCGATCCAGAGAATCAGGGCCCCCAGCCCCAGGGCGAGGGCGCCGATCCGGGGGATGCGGCGCTCAGCGGGGGTGGGGCCAGCCGTCGGGGTGGCCTTCTGGTCAGCCACGGGTGGCCTCCTAGAGCAGTTGGTCGGCGTCGAAGCAGGTGCGGTCGCCGGTGTGGCAGGCCCCGCCTGCCTGGTGGACGGTTATCAGGAGCGTGTCGCCATCACAGTCGAGGCGCACACCGGTGACTTCCTGGGTGTGGCCGGAGGTCAGGCCTTTGATCCAGTACTCGTCCCGGGAACGGGACCAGTACGTTCCCCGCCTGGTGGCCAGCGTGTGGGCCAGCGCGTGGGAATCCATCCAGGCCATCATGAGCACCTCTCCGGTGCCGTCGGCCTGGACGATGGCAGGCAGCAGCCCGGCCTCGTTGGTCGTGAGTCGGGCCGCGATGGCCGGGTCCAGCTCGTAGTCGACGGGGTTGTCGGAAACCGGGCCGGCGCTCATCGGCGCACCTCGTGGCCCGCGGCGGCCAGGGCGTCCTTGACCTGGGCGATGGTGACCTCGCGGAAGTGGAAGATGGTGGCCGCCAGCACGGCGTCGGCACCCGCGGCCACGGCTGGCGGGAAGTGTTCGGGCCTGCCGGCGCCGCCGGAGGCGATGATGGGGACGTTGACGGCCGCGCGCACCAGCTCAAGCAGTTCGATGTCGAAACCGTCGCGGGTGCCGTCACCATCCATGGAATTCAGCAGGATCTCGCCGACTCCCAGTTCTTCGCCCATCTTCGCCCATTCGACGGCGTCAAGGCCGGCGGACCTGGTGCCGCCGTGGGTGGTGACCTCAAATCCCGAGGGCTGCGGGGTGCCTCCCTCGGGGACGCGGCGGGCGTCGACGGAGAGCACGATGCACTGGGAGCCGAAGCGGTGCGAGAGCTCGCGCAGCAGCTCGGGCCGGGCGATGGCTGAGGTGTTGACCGAGACCTTGTCGGCCCCGGCGCGCAGCAGCTGGTCCACGTCCTCCTCGCTGCGCACTCCCCCGCCGACGGTCAGCGGGATGAACACCTGCTCGGCGGTGCGGCGGACGACCTCCAGCATGGTGCCGCGTCCCTCCCTGGAGGCGGAGACGTCGAGGAAGGTCAGTTCGTCGGCGCCCTCCGCGTCGTAGCGGGCGGCGAGTTCGACGGGGTCACCCGCATCACGGAGGTTCTCGAAGTTGACGCCCTTGACCACGCGACCGTTGTCGACGTCCAGGCAGGGGATGACGCGGATGGCCACGGCCATGTGTGCGCCCCTTTCATCGTTGCGGGAGTTCAGGAGTTGAGGATCCTGTTCATCGTACTCATGATCTCTTCATGGGCCGCCGAGGTCCCCGCCACCACTCCCGTGGAGCGCGGGGTCCAGGGTTTGCCCTCGGTGTCGGTGACCACTCCCCCGGCGGCGCGCACCAGCATCACGCCGGCGGCGTTGTCCCACACGTGCGGGGAGAAGCTGACCGCCCCGCCGAAGATGCCCTGCGCGGCGAAGGCCAGATCGACGCCGACGGAGCCGGTGATGCGCGGCCGAAGGAAGGTCTCGGCGAGGTCGGAGAGCAGTCCCTGGCGCAGCATGGAGGGGAAACGGGAGTCGTGTTGGGAGGCCACGGAGGAGAAGCCCACCTGGGAGACCAGGCGGTGGGACTCGGTCAGCGGGGTGTCGGGGCGGCCGTTGACCATCAGCGGCGAGCCCTCGAAGGCGGTGAGCCGGCGGTGCAGCAGCGGCATGGAGGTCACGGCGACCACCGGTTGGTCCTCCACCAACAGGGAGACCAGGATGGCGCACATGGGGTTGCCCGCGGCGTAGTTGGAGGTGCCGTCGATGGGGTCGACGATCCACACGGCGCGGTGGTCGAGACTGCCGCCGGATTCCTCGCCGTAGACCGGCAGGCCGGTCATCATGGTCAGCATCTTGCGCAGGTGGTCCTCGATGGCCAGGTCCACCTCGGTGGTGAAGTCACCGGGTTTCTTCAGCTGGGAGGGGTCCGCGCCGAGGCCGTCGATGAACATCCGTTCCGCGTCATCGACGATCGCCTCGGCGATCGCGAGCAACTCCCTGGCATCCGACATGTCCGTCCCGAGCCTTCCCTCAGTTGTCCGTGCCCACCGGTGCCCCGCCGACGGCGTCGAGGGCCTCGCGCAGGGTGAAACGCTTCTCGTAGAGGGCCTTGCCGATGATCGCGGAGTCAATCCCCTCCCCGACGTGGCGGGAGAGTTCGATGACGTCGTCGAGAGTGGAGATGCCACCCGAGGCCACGATCTTCGCGTCAGTGGCGGCGGCGACGTCCCGCAGGAGGTCGACGTTCGGCCCGGTGAGCGTGCCGTCCTTGGACACGTCGGTGACGACGAAGCGGCCGCAGCCGGCGGCGTCGAGACGCTCGAGGACCTCCCACAGGTCACCGCCGTCGGAGACCCAGCCGTTGCCGCGGGTGCGCCACTCGCCGTCGATGTTGCGCACGGCGATGTCGACGGCGACCTTGTCCCCGTAGCGGGCCAGGACGTCGGCGATCCACTCCGGCTTCTCCAGTGCGGCGGTGCCGATGTTCACGCGGGTGGCGCCGGTGGCCAGGGCGCGCTCGAGGGAGGCGTCGTCACGGATGCCGCCGGTCAGCTCCACCTTGACGTCGAGCTTGGCGGTGATCTCAGCCATCAGCTCGTGGTTGGAGCCGCGGTTGAAGGCGGCGTCGAGGTCGACGAAGTGCAGCCACTCCGCACCCTGCTCCTGCCAGTTCAGGGCCGCCTCGAGCGGCGAGCCGTAGGATTTCTCGGTGCCGGCCTCGCCCTGGTCGAGTCGGACTGCCTGGCCGTCGACCACGTCGACGGCGGGAAGAAGTGTGAAGCTCATGAGGGAAATCCTAGTCTGCTCGGGTTCAGCGGCGGCGGAGGGTCCACCCCGCGGTCACAGAGTGGCCAGCCAGTTCTCCAGCAAGCGGGCCCCGGCGTCACCGGATTTCTCCGGGTGGAACTGGGTCGCCCACAGCGGGCCGTTCTCGACGGCCGCGACGAAGCGGTCCCCGCCGTGCTCAGCCCAGGAGACCAGCGGGGCGTGCGTGCGCCCGTCGGTCTCCAGCACCCAGTCACGCACCCCGTAGGTGTGGACGAAGTAGAACCGCTCATCCTCCGACAGGCCGGCGAACAGCTGGGAGTCGGCGGGACGCTCCACGGTGTTCCATCCCATGTGGGGCAGGATCGGCGCGTGCAGGCGTTCCACGGTGCCGGGCCATTCCTCACAACCGGTGGATTCGACGCCGTGTTCGCTGCCGTGCTCGAAGAGGATCTGCATGCCGACGCAGATGCCCAGGACGGGGCGTCCGCCGGCCAACCGCTGGCCGATCAGTCGGGGTCCATGCACGCCGCGCAGGCCAGCCATGCAGGCGGCGAACGCGCCGACGCCGGGGACGAGCAGTCCGTCGGCGGCCAGGACGGTGTCGGGGTCGGAGGTCACGGTCACGTCGGCTCCGACCCGCTCCACGGCGCGGTACGCCGATCGCAGGTTTCCGGATCCGTAGTCGAGCAGGGCGACGGTTTTTGCCATGTCGGAAAGTGTAGGGCACACCTGTTCCCTTTCCCGCTTCGGGAGAGGAAAATCATGCGCGGAATCCGCTCAGGGGCGAGGTCGGCGGGGATCCCGTTCCCGGGCCTCGGGCTCGACGGCCTCCGGCTCGACGGCGCCGGGTTCGTTCCAGCCCGGGTGTTCCGTGTCCCGGGCGATCAGTTCCTCGAGCTCGACCGGGTCGGCGCCGACCGGTTCGGCGGGGCGGCGCAGGCGCAGTGGGGGCAGGGCCCGGGCGACGGGCACCTGGCGCAGGCGCGCGCGGATATTGCCGTATTCGGTGATGCGGTGACGGCCGATGACCGCGTCCGCGACGGTGACGGCGACGCCGAGGGCGACGACCAGTGCCCCGGCCCCGAACGCCCCGGAATAGGCCAGTTGGGCCGCCACCGCACCGAAGATGAAGGAGCCGAGGCCGGTGCCGGAGTCGAAGGACATGTTCCACACCGCTGAGGCCTCGGAGACCTTTGAACGCGGCAGGCGGTAGAACATCGACAGCAGGGCCTCGTTCTGTACGGCGCCGAAACCACCACCGAACATGACGCCGGCGAGGATGAGCAGCCAGACGGACCAGTCGTTGGCCACCACCAGCGCCATCAACGCCATACCGGCGAAGCCGATGACCTGCGCCGGGATCATGGTGGTGCCGGGCACGCCGCGCTTGTCGGCGACGATGCCCGCCAGGTAACGGAAGACCATGGAGGAACCGCCGGTGATGGACAACATCAGTCCGCCGATGACAGCACCGGTGACCGGGTCGATCTCGCGCACGGCCGCCGGCAGGAAGGAGGAGACGGCGCCGAAGCTCATGGACAGGGTGGTCACCGCCAGGGCGGGCACGAGCACGAGCTTCCAGATGGAGACCTCGGGCAGGCCGCGTTCCTCCGGATGGCGGTAGGCCGACGGATCGACCTTCGGTGCGGCCTTCAGGTGCGGGATGCGCAGGCACATCGCGGCGGCGACCAGCGCGACGACCGCGGCGATGACGTAGACGGCGGTGAAACTGACGCGTTCGGCGATGGCCAGGCCGAGCGGCAGGCACAACATCTGGGCCAGGCCGATGAACACGCCCAGCATGCCGGTGGCCTTGCCCAGCAACCGCACGGGGACGAGCTCAGCGATGAGCGCGGATTCAGCGACGGTCAGGGCGCCGAAACCGACGCCGCGCAGTGCGGAGAACAGCAGGACGATCCAGGTGTCCATGCCGAGGATGTGACCGAGCGCCGGAACTCCGAGCATGAACGCCGCGATCACCATGACGGGGTTGTAACCGTAGGCGCGCAACAACCGTGGGGTGAAGATCTGCGTGAACACGGTGGTGGCCATGAATACGCCGGTCGAGGCGCCGGCCAGGGCCTGGGACTGGCCGGCCTCGATGACGGCCAGGGGGATGACCGGCAGCAGCAGCGACCATGCCCCGAAGGCGGCGGCCACCGCGATGATGGTGGGGATGAACCCGGGGGCTTTCCAGATGCTGTCGAGCTGCTCGATCTCCGCCCGTGAAAGCCCCGCCTGTGCCACTTAGGTCACCACTCCAATCATCCACAGGACCGCCCCCGCGAAAGCCACGGCGGAAGTCAACGCCAGAAAAATAGTCAGTGCTCTGCTGCCGTTCTGGTACGCGGACCAGGTGCCGCCGACCAGTAGTCCGGCGACGAGGAAAAGCAGGTAGACCAGCCAGTGGTTTCCTGAACCGCTGTCCTGGTCCTGGGCCAGCCTAACAAGTTCAGGCACGGTCTACAGTGCCCCCTTGGTGGACGGGACGCCGGTGACGCGGGGATCGAGCTCGACGGCCTCGCGCAGGGCGCGGGCGACAGCCTTGTACTCGGCCTCCGTGATGTGGTGCGGGTCGCGCCCGTGATGGCAGATCACGTGCAGGGTGATGCGCGCGTTCAGTGCGAGCGTCTCGAAGAAGTGCTCGTTGATCACGGTGGCGTAGTGCCCACCGATGACGGAGGTGATCATGTGGTCGGGTTCGCCCTTGATCACGAAGTAGGGGCGTCCGGAGATGTCGACCACGGCTTCGACCAGGGTCTCGTCCATGGGCAGCTGGCGGGAACCGAAGCGGCGGATGCCGGTCTTGTCGCCGACGGCGTCGAGCAGCGCCCGGCCCATCACGATGGCGGTGTCCTCGACGGTGTGGTGAGCGTCGATCTCGATGTCGCCCCGGGCGTGGACGGTGAGGTCGAAGCTGCCGTGCACGCCGAAGGCGGTGAGCATGTGGTCGAAGAACGGCAGGCCGGTGGAGACGTCGGTCCGGCCGGTGCCGTCGAGGTTGATCTCGACCGTGATGTCGGATTCGGAGGTCTTGCGCTCGGCGCGGCCGATGCGGGGGGTGGCGGTGGCCTCAGTCATGAGGGGGTTCTCCTTGCTAGAGGTTCAGGGCCTTGACGGCCTCGGCGGCGATGAGGAAGGCGTCGTTCTCCTGGGGCAGACCGACGGTGGTACGCAGGTGACCGGCCACACCGACGTCTCGGATGAGCACGTCGCGGTCGAGGAAGGCCTGCCACGCGGCGTGCTGGTCGACGAAGTCGCCGAAGAAGATGAAGTTCGACTCGCTCGGCACGACCTCGTAACCGAACCCGGCCAGGCCGGCGACGACGCGGTCACGCTCCTGCGAGAGCTTGTCGACGGTTGCGAGGGTGTCCTCGCGGTGGCGCAGGGCGACGATCGCGGCGGCCTGGGAGAGCACCGAGAGATGGTACGGCAGACGCACCAGCATGACGGCCTCGACGAAGGCCGGAGCGGCGACGAAATAACCCAGGCGGCCGCCGGCGAAGTCGAAGGCCTTGGACATCGTGCGGGAGACCACCAGCTTGGTCGGGTATTCGGCCAGCAGGCCCACCGCCGACGGCGAGGGGGAGAACTCGGCGTAGGCCTCGTCGACGATGACGATTCCCGGCGCGGCGTCGAGCAGCGTGCGGATCGACTCCAGCGGGGTGACGTCGCCGGTGGGGTTGTTCGGGGTGGTGACGAAGATGACGTCGGGCCGGTGTTCGGCAATCGCGGCCAGCGCGGCCTGGAGGTCGATGCGGAAATCCTCCCCGCGCGGGCAGTTGAGGAACCGCGTCTGCGTGCCGGCCGAGAGGATGGGGTGCATGGAATAGCTCGGCTGGAATCCGAGCGCGCTGCGCCCCGGCCCGCCGAAGGCCTGCAGCAGCTGCTGGAGGACCTCGTTGGAGCCGTTGGCGGCCCAGAGGTTGTCGCGGGTGACGGCCACCCCGGTCTGGGAGGTGACGTAGTCGGCCAGGGCCTCGCGCAGCTCAACGGCGTCGCGCTCCGGGTAGCGGTTGAGCCCGGGTGCGAGCTCGCCGACGGTCTCGATCAGGTCCTCGATCAGGGCCTGTGAGGGCGGGTAGGGGTTTTCGTTGGTGTTCAACCGGACCGGCACCTCAAGCTGCGGGGCACCGTAGGCGGTCTTGCCGCGCAGCTCCTCGCGCAGGGGCAGCTGGTCGAGCGTGGTGTCGGCGGCGACGGTGTGGGTGGTGGAGGTGGGCATCAGTTCTCGTCCTGGGTCGGGAGCGTCTCGAAGCGGGAGCGGATGGATTCGCCGTGGGCGGGAAGGTCCTCGGCGTCGGCCAGGGCGATGACGTGCCCGCCGATCTCCTTCAGCGCGGCGCGGTCGTACTCGATGAGGTTCACCGGGCGGAGGAAGGTGTGGGTGGACAGGCCCGCCGAGAAGCGTGCGGTGCCGGAGGTCGGCAGGACGTGGTTCGAACCGGCGGCGTAGTCGCCCAGGGGCACCGGCGACCAGGGGCCGACGAAGATGGCGCCGGCGTTGCGGATGCGCTCGGCGACCTGACGGGCGGCCGCGGTGTGGATCTCCAGGTGCTCGGCCGCGTATGCGTCGGCCACGGCGATGCCGGCCTCCAGGTCATCGACGAGGACGATGCCGGACTGCTTCCCGGAGAGGGCGCCGGCGACGCGGTCGGCGTTGCGGGTGACGGTGTAGCGGGCGTCGATCTCCGCGTCGACCCGCTCCGCCAGCTCGGGCGAATCGGTGATGAGCACGCTGGCGGCCAGGTCATCGTGCTCGGCCTGGCTGATCAGGTCGTAGGCGAGGTAGACGGGGTCGGCGGTGTCGTCGGCGAGGATGGCGATCTCGGAGGGGCCGGCCTCCGAGTCGATGCCGACGGTGCCCTGCACCAGGCGCTTGGCGGCGGTGACGAAGATGTTTCCCGGTCCGGTGACCATGTCCACCGGGTCCAGGTCCGCCGCATCGTCACCGTAGGCCAGCAGCGCCACGGCCTGTGCACCACCGACGGCCCACACCTCGTCGACGCCCAGCAGTCCGCAGGCCGCCAGGATCGTCGGGTGCGGCCAGCCGTCGTGGTCGGCCTGCGGCGGGGAGGCCACGACCAGCGAGGTCACCCCGGCCTCCTGGGCGGGCACGACGTTCATGATCACCGAGGACGGGTAGACGGCCTTGCCTCCGGGCACGTACAGGCCGACGCGCTGGACGGGCAGGAACACCTCCGTGACGGTGGCGCCGGGGGCGAGCTCGGTGGTGTGGGTGCCCGGCTTCTGCTCCGCGTGGACCTGGCGGACCCGTGCGATGGCCTCCTCGAGGGCGGTGTGCACGGTCGGGTCGAGGTTCTCGACGGCGTGGGCGATGACCTCGGCGGGCACCTTCACCGATGCGGGCCGGACCCGGTCGAACTTCTCCCCGTGCTCCAGTGCCGCCGCCGCGCCGCGATGCCGCACGTCGCCGACGATGGGTGCCACGGTGGGCAGCACGGCGTTGACGTCGGTGCCGCCGCGGGGCAGGGTGCGGCGCAGCTCGCTGGTGGACGGGGTTCGACCGCGCAGGTCGATGACGGTGAGCATCGGGTGAGATCCCCTCATTCGGTGTGACTGGACGTCGGGGCGCCCGGTCACGGCCTGACTCGCCGCCGCCGGGGCCCACGTGAGTCTCATTGTAGGATGCTGCCCCACCCGTTCCGGCACCCGTGTCCAGGGCGGGCTCTACACTGGTGTCCTACAGTCCCGCCCCCAGACGGGGCACGGGTGGCCCGGACATGACGGTCGCCCACGATCAGGATCGGAGTGTGTGCAGGTGAGCAGGCGATCATCAGGCGAATCCGGTGAGCAGTACAACCGGCCGGCCCCGGTGACCCTGACGAGGGTGTACGTCGCCGCCGAGAGCTACGGATTCCACAGTTATATCGGTGCGGACCGGTTGGTGTTCCCGTGGCGGGATCACCTGGTCACGGTCTGGCTCGACGACCGCGATCCCCTGGCGCTGGTCTTCGACACCGATCTGCGGATCATGCTGGAGATGGGCGATATCGGCGAACTCGCCCCACTGGTCAACGAGTGGAACCGGGAACGGCTGGGCCCCACCCTGTCGCTGCGGGTCGGGGACGCCGGGGAGGTCACCGTCCACACGCGCAGCAGCCTCCTGGTGGGCACCGGCCTCAGCGACGAACAGTTGGCCGAGGCGGTCCGCGGGGCGATGGAGACCTCCCTGCTCGCGGTCACGCACCTGGCGGCCTCCTTCCCGGAGCTGGCCCTGCCGGATTCGAGCGACCCGTCGGAGGAACTCGAGATCCACCGCAACGAGCAGGACACCGAGGCCGTCGACGGCCCCCTGCCGAGGGACCGGCACCGCCGGCTCATCGACGACCCCGACGATGACGCGACCGTCGAGGAGCTGCTGGCTTCGTTGCCCACCGAGGACGAGGAGGATGAGGACGGCGGGGACGGGAGCGACGAGCCCTGGTCCGACCACCGCCCGCGTTCGGTGTGGCGTCGCGACGGGGGAGCCTCGTCCATGGAGCAGCCGGGGTTGTTCCCCATCGAGCCCTTCGAGTCCAACGAGGACACTCCCCCGCTGTTCCACCTCGAGGACATCACCGACGCCGACGGCCGCACCCGCCGCACCCGCCGCGTCGACGGGTGGGACGACTTCAGCGGAGCTGACGGGGTCAAGGACGTCTACGCCGATGAGGAGGTCAGCCCGACAATGAACAAGCACCACGAGCATCACGACGAGACCAGCCCCCAGCTTCCCGAACCGGTGACCGTCGACCGGATTCGCGACGTCCTGATGGATCTCGGCGTCGAGAAGACCCAGGGCGGCGACGAGGTCATCGTCGCCTGGATCAACGACGTGCTCTTCGGCTTCTTCGTCGACAACGGGCCCAGCTACCTGGTCAAGGGGCACTGGGATCCGAACATGGATCCGGAGAACGATTTCCTGCGGATGTTCCTGCTGTGCAACGACTGGAACGAGGCGTCGGTCAGCACCAAGGCGTTCTGCCACGAGGACAACGACGGCCTGCAGGTGCGGGTGGAGTTCACCGCCCCGGTGGGCGAGGGGCTCAATGACGCGCAGCTCGAGCACAACACGGCGGTGGCCATCAACCAGGTCCTCAACGCCATCGACTCGATCAGCACCGACGCCACCGGTGAATCCGCCGTCCAGTGGCCCTGAAGCACTGGGGCCGATCGCCCCGGCGCCTCCTTCGTCAGGGAACCCGGGGCAGCGGGTCCGGAGCTCAGGAAAACTCCCTGCCGTGCACACCTGCCGCGGTGGAATTACCGCCCGGGAGGGATCAGTCGAAGTCGAGGCCCAGGTCGAGGGCCGGCGCCGAATGCGTCAGGGAACCTACCGCCAGGAAATCGACCCCGCAGCGGGCGTAATCGGCCGCCACGTCGAGTGTCAGGCCCCCGGAGGCTTCAAGCAGGACGTCGGGGGCGACGGCGTCGCGCCGTTGAACGGCGGTCTGCACGGCCCACAACTCGAAATTGTCGAGCAGGATCTCGTCCGGCTTCTCGGGCAGGAGGGCCTCGAGCTGTTCGAAGGTGTCGACCTCCACCTCGCACCACTTGTCAGGGAAGGCCGCTCGGACGGACCGGAAGGCCGCCACAACCCCACCGGCGGCGATGACGTGGTTGTCCTTGATCAGCGCCCGGTCGCCGAGGCCGAGGCGGTGGTTGACGCCGCCGCCCACCCGCACCGCGTATTTCTGCAGCATTCGCAGACCGGGCAGGGTCTTGCGGGAATCCCGGATCTGCACGCCGGTGCCCTCAACCGCGTCGACCCACGCGGCGGTGGCGGTCGCGACACCTGAGAGGTGGGTGACCAGGTTGAGGAGGGTGCGCTCAGCGGTAAGCAGATCACGCGTCCCGGCCTCGATGCGGGCGACCACTCCCCCGGCAGCCACGCGGGTGCCGTCGGGGGCGACCTCCTCGACGCTGAAACCACCGGTGGCGACCTGCGCGAGGACCCGCTCGACGATGAAGAGACCGGCGATGGTGCCGGGGCGGCGGGCCACGATCCGGGCGGTGGAACGGTGCCCGGCGGGCACGGTGGCCTGCGTGGTCACGTCGGGGCCATGGGTGAGGTCCTCATGCAGCGCGGCGGCAACCAGGCGGTTGACATCCTCCCGGTCGACCTCCGCGGTCGGGAAGGAACGGTGGGCCGGTGATCCGGGCGACGACATGGCCCTATTCTACCGGGTCGTTTCCGGCGCTTCTTCGGGGGTGACCAGGGCCGCGCACCAGTAGGTCAGGGCCGCCATGAAGGGTGCGGCGACGATTCCCACCCCGGGCGCGAAGCCCGGCACCAGGCTGACCTGGGCGCCGACGTCGAGGGTCTGCGGGTCCGGAACCGGGTGCAGCAGGCCGGCCGTGAGAGTCCCCGCCTGATGGAAGGCCAGGGAGGCCAGGACCACGACGACGAGCAGCCACGACATCATTCCCAGCCCACGGGTGCGCGGGGAGAGGATGAACACGGTGAGCGCCACCGCCGAGGAGAGCAGGCCCGTGGCCACCACGAAGCTGATGAAGGAGGTGAACTCGACGTCGAAGGAGCGGTCGAGCAGCACCCCACCGTCGTCCACGACGCTGCCCTGGTAGGCCGGTCGCACGAGACCCCACACCGACCCGACAGCGGTGAACAGGAGGAGACAGACGGCGAGCAACCCCGCACCGGCGCCGAGAGTGCGGGGCACTCGTGGGCGGGTGGTGCGGGGCTGTCCGGTCTCACTCATGAAAGAACAGGCTACCCGAGGCGCCGGACGTCACCTCAGTTGCAGAACTTCCAGGCGCCGTCCTCACGCTGGAAACGCTGCGTGGAGGTCTCGTTCTGGTCCGCGGAGACGGCCACGACCGTCGCGGATGCGATTTCGCCGTCGACACGGACGTCGTGCACCGAATCGATGCGCGGCTGGGCGTCGACATACTGCGGAATCTGGTTCAGCGGCATGTTGGGGACGCCTTCGAGGCTGTAGACCTCTGCGCCACCCTGTGCCTCAAGGACCGTGCTGCAGGTGTTGGCCGGCAGGTAGTTCATGAACTCGTGGAGGGTGGTGGTGTCGTACATCCCGCGGACCAGTCCCTCGATCTCCGCAGCGTCGGCCTCATTCGCGGGGCCACCGGTCTCGACGGGTGGGAGCTGGGCGAAGGTGATCTGGTTATCGGCGAACGCCTCATCCAGGGCGGCGGCAGGATTGGTGTCTGGACTCACCGTCGTGCCACCGCTCCTGCCCGCAGCCCCGGCGCTGGCGGTGCCTTCACCCTCTGCGCCCTCAGCGCCTTCTGCGTCTGCGCCCTCATCTTCCGGGGCCCCCTCCGAGGAGGTCTCCTCGGCGACGGTGGCCTCGGTGGTCGTCTCGGCGGTGGTGGTGGTCTCCTCCGCGGTGGTCTCCGTGTCGGAGCCGCAGGCGGCCAACATCAGGGGTGCCGCAAGGACGATGGCGGCGAGGGTTTTCTTGGCGGTAACGGAAAGCGACACTGACTGTCTCCTGGTCTGATCTGCGCGGGAACTTGATGGGGCGCACGGATCCGGAACGCACGCGTGGACCGAACCCTATCAACTGACCGCAACCCCTGATTCAATTGCGGCTGGGAATATCCTGATAATTATTGCGGAGGGAACCGTTTTTTGATGAGGCGGGGCCGGTAGGCTCGGGGGCGTGCAGTTGTCCCGGGATTCCATCATCACCGCAGCCCTGGAGATTCTCGACTCCTTCGGCCTCGCGGACATGACCATGCGCCGGGTGGCCTCCCATCTGGGGGTCGCCCCTGGCGCACTTTACTGGCATGTGGCCAATAAGCAGGAACTCATCGCCGCGATTGCCCTCCGGATCGTCGCTCCAGCGCTGTCCCCGGGCCCGGGGGACGACACCCCGGCCGATCTCTGTGATCGCCTGCGGGCGGCCCTGTTGTCGCGTCGCGACGGGGCCGAGCTGGTCGGCGCCGCCCTGTCGCAACCTGATTCCGAAACCCGGGCGGACGTCGAGAGACACCTCGCCCGCAGCCTTTTCCCCCTCGGGCTGGATCCCGTCGATGAACGGGTGGGGGCGGCGACCCTGCTGCATCTGGTGCTCGGTTCCACGACTCTCGAACAGGCACGCAGGCAACTGACCGAGGTCACCACCCCGGCCGGTGCTCCCGGAGCGGGGACCCCCGGCGCCACCCGCTCCCCGGGGGCGGGGCGCACGACGACGGCGGAGGGTGACTTCCGCCGCGGTGTGGAATTGTGTCTGGCGGGGTTGGCCGGCGCCGGCAGAGTCAGGTGAAGCCCGCCGCAACCAAGTATGATCTGTCCCTATGACAATCCCGTCCACGCACAGCTATCAGGTCTGGCCCGGTGAGGCTTATCCCCTCGGTTCCACCTATGACGGCGCCGGCACTAATTTCGCCATCTTCTCGGACGTCGCGGAGAAGGTGGAACTGTGCCTCATAGACCGGGAAGAAAACGAGGTGCGGATCAACCTCGAAGAAGTCGACGCGCACGTCTGGCACTGCTACCTCCCCGGTGTGCAGCCCGGCCAGCGCTACGGCTACCGGATCCACGGCCCCTACGATCCCGCGAACGGCAAGCGGTGTGATCCGAACAAACTGCTGGTGGACCCCTATGCCCGCGCCTTCGACGGCGAGTTCGACGGCGACCCCTCACTCTTCAGTTACGACATCTTCGCCGACCCCCAGGGCAGCGGGCGCAACACCGAGGACAGTCTCGGCCACACCATGAAGTCTGTCGTGATCAACCCCTTCTTCGACTGGGGTTCCGACCGGGCCCCCAACATCCCCTACCACGAGACCGTCATCTACGAGACCCACGTCAAGGGCATGACGGCCACCCACCCGGACGTCCCCCCGAACCTGCGGGGCACCTACGCGGGGTTGGCTCACCCGGCCGTGATCTCCTACCTCAAGGACCTCGGCGTGACCGCCGTGGAGCTCATGCCGGTCCACCAGTTCCTGCAGGACGACCGTCTGCGCGATCTGGGGCTGCGCAATTACTGGGGCTACAACACCTTCGGTTTCTTCGCCCCGCAGCAGGATTACGCCGCCGCCCGCAAGCCCGGCGGCGCCGTCTCCGAGTTCAAGGGCATGGTGCGCGCCTATCACGAGGCCGGCATCGAAGTCATCCTCGACGTCGTCTACAACCACACGGCCGAAGGCAACCACCTGGGGCCGACGATCGCGTTCCGCGGCATCGACAATGAGGCCTACTATCGGCTGGTGGACGACGATCCGTACCACTACATGGACTACACGGGCACCGGC
>CAYSIP010000032.1:0-11843 GCA_964431055.1 uncultured Corynebacterium sp.
CGGGTGGCGAGGGCCAGGTCGAGCGCATCCGCGAGATCACCGGCGGCAAGGGCGTCGACGCCGCCTTCGACTTCGTGGGCGTGGGGGCGACCGTGACGACCGCGATGCAGTCCGCGGCGCGCCAGTCGCGGGTGACCATCGTCGGCATCGGCAACCTCTCCCCCTACGAGTGGGCCTTCCTGTCCACCCCGTACGAGGCGGAGCTGGTCAACACCTACTGGGGCACCGTCGAGGAGCTCCATGAGGTGGTCGACATGTACAAGGCCGGGCAGATCACCCCGCAGGTGACCACCTACTCGATGGACCAGGCGCTCGACGCCTACCAGCTGCTGGTCGACGGCAAAATCGCCGGCCGCGCGGTCGTCGTGCCGCACTCCTGATCCACTCAAGATTTCAGCGCCGTGCCCTGGTTACCAGGGTGCGGCGCTTTCGCGTGAACCGATCATTGTCCGCTTGCCGTCTCCGGGGGTTCCCCACCACGAAGAACAGCGACATTGAATGCTCCTCCCGCGTCAGCCGACCGCCCCGTCACCTCGGGGAGAGGCGGGAATTTCCCCGGCGACGGGAGACGTACCTACCCGGCGTCGACCGTGGTCGTCCCGGAACCCCGCGTGGCGACGTCGCGGCGCCCGTGGACCACGTGGTAGTAGGCCGCCGCCAGCACCGCGATCCCCGCCAGGATCGCGTACATCGTGCCGAATCCGGCCGTGGAGACCAGCACCCCGAGGGCGACCGGGCCCAGCCCGAAACCGACGTCGGCGAACAGGAACAGCGTCGAGATGCCCGTGCCGAGCTTCTGCGGAGGCACGGCACTGACGGCGATCGCCTGGGAGGCGGGCATCAGGGTGCCGTACCCGAGGCCCGTGAGCGCTCCGGCGACCACGATCTGCCAGTCGGCCGTGGCCACCGCCAGCAGCCCGAGGGCCAGCGCGAAGCAGACCAGGCCCGGGTAGATCACGGAGTTGTCGCCCCGCCTATCCTGCAACCGGCCCAGCACGAAGCGTGACAACAGCATCGTGGTCGCGTAGGCGAGGAAGAACAGGCCCGCCCCGGCCAGGACGTCGCGCTCCTCCGCGTAGGCGTTGAGGTAGGTGATGACCCCCGCGTAGCACAGCCCGACCAACAGCATGAAGCTCCCGATCGGGATGACCGCGGGGTGGATGACGTCCCGGAAGGAGAAGCGTTTCTTCTCCACCGGTCCCGACGCCTCATCGGCCTCGCGCTGGTGTCGCGGCTTGCGCAGGAACAGACCCAGCACCAGCCCGAGGACGGCCGTGCCCAGCGCGGTCCAGAACAGCAGGTCGTAGGAGAAGGAACCGACCAGGAACAGGCCCAACGCCGGCCCGACGGCGGTGGCCAGGGTGGAACCCAACGCGAAATAACCCGTGCCCTCGGCACGGCGGGAGGGCGGGATCGCGGCCTGCGCGATCGCCATCGCCGCCGTGCTCGCCAACGCATAACCCATGCCGTGGAGCATGCGCACCACGATCAGCAGGGGCAACGAGTTGGCCGGCAGATAGCAGGCGCAGGCCACCGCCACGAGCACGAGGGCGGCGAGCATGACCTTCCGCCGGCCCACCGTGTCCACGAGATAACCGGCGAAGACGCGTGCGATGGTGGCGCCGACGACGAACGCGCTGGAGGCGAAGCCCCCGGCGGCGTCGGAGGCGGCGAACTGTCGGATCGCGTACAGGGCCATCGTCGTGACCAGGAGGTAGAAGACGAGGAACTGGATGAAGTTGACCAGCCAGGCCAAGACGAAGGTGGGGGTGATCAGCTTCCGTCCCGCGGGGGCGGGCGGGGTGTCCGAGGAGTCCGCCCGACCGTCGGGGCCAAGGGATGGGTTGTCGTCATCAGCGTGGGCCGACATCGGGGGCTCCTCCTGGCGGGGATGAATGTGCGGGACGCGAAATTGTATCATGCAATTTAACCGGCGCCTCCTCTCTCGCGCCGGGCACGACCTCCGGAAAGGTGGCCATGGACAACGGACTCCGGCATGAACTCGTCTACGAGCACATGCTTTCTTCCCGGCACGCGCCGCAGGGGGTCGCACCCCATGAACGGGAGGTGATCCTGGACCGCAGCGCGGTGGTGCTGCTGGCCCGGCTGGCGGCGCAAGGCCCCATGACGGTCGGGGAACTCGCCGACGCTTTCAGCCTCGACGTCTCGACCGTCCACCGGCAGGTGACGGCAGCGATGAACAACGGCCTGGTGGAGCGGATCCGGGACCCGGCCGGGGGCGTGGCCCGCAAGCACCGCCCCACCGAGGAAGGCGCCCGCCGGCTCGCCGCCGAACTGGCGGTGCGCCGGGATTTCGTCGAACGGGTGACGGCCGATTGGGCGGAGGAGGACGTAGCCGCATTCGTCGCTCTCCTGCGCCGGTTCAACCAGGGGGTCGAGGCCGTGCGGGGACGTCCCTGGCCGCGGGGCGGATAGGACGGCGGACGGCCCTTCCCCGCAGGTCGCCTACCCCACCAGGTGGATCTCCGAGACCGTCTCGTAGCGCGGCCCACCGGAGCGACCCTCCCCCAGGTGGGATTCCATCAGTTGGATGCGGTCGCAGGTGAAGGACGGCCCGTCATAGACGGCGAGGGCGTGAACCAGGTCGTCGAGCACCCACCGGTCGCGGGTGCGGCTGCCGGTCCTCGCCACGGTCAGGTGCGCACGCTGGCGTTGGCGCTGCTCCGGGTCGAGCAGACATTCGGCCATCAGGTATTTCAGCTGGTCGGTGTCTCCGTCCACGCCGATCCACAGGGTGCGCTGGCTGAAGGAACCTGCCCCGCGCAACCCGAGCGTGAGGGGGCCGTAACCGGTGGCCACGGCGGCGAGGTGTCGTTCCAGCTCGGAGGGATCGTTGGGCTGGTCGCCGTAGAAGGCGAGGGTGAGGTGCCAGTTGTCGGGGTCGGCCCAGCGCAGTTCCTGGCCGGTGCGCTCCCGGATGGGCCGCAGGGCGCTGACCAGATGCTCCCGGGCCTGTTCGGAGGGTGTGATCGCCGCAAACAGTCTCATCATGACGGGTCGATTCTACGTGCCAGGGAGTCCAGCCTCTTCGCCGCGGCGCGTCGGGTCGCCCGGCCCAGTTCCCCGGCGCGTCCGCGGTAGTGGTCGACGGCGTCCCGCACCTTCGCGGAATCGGCCAGCTCCCAGCGGTCGGCCTGGGCCTCCCGGTGGCGGAGGAACTCGTCGACGTCCGCCGCGAGTTCGGCCCGGTACGTGTCCAGGGAACGCCGGCTCATCACGTCCCAGCCCTCGGCGGGACGCAACACGGCGACGTCGTTGAGCACCCGCCGCAATTCGATGACCAGCTGGAGGTCGAGAACGAGGTTTTCGTCGAGGAGGCGGCGGATATCGGCCACGGTCTGCTCGATGGCCTCCGGCTCGCGGTCATGCACCCGTTCCAGACGGAGCCGCTGGTAGAGGGCGAGGGATTCCTCGGCGGTGACGAGCAGCTTCAACAGATCACCCACGCGCCCGCCGCCGACCATGCGACTGAGCGCCTTCGCCCTGGCGCGGGGAGAGGAATCGACCGAGATGGTGGACAGCTGTGCGAGCAGGTGGCGGCGGAGTTTCTCGGTGCCCACCTGCAGACCCGGCCCGAGGTGCGCGATCGCGTCCCAGTCGGTCGTCGTCAAGCGGTGGCCGTCGTCGAGGTTGCGGACGGTGCGCTGGAGGATGCGGTGTCGGCCGTAGACGTCACCGAGGCGTTCGGCGTCGGCGGCGCGCAGCAGTTCGTCGACGCCCTCGCGCACCTCATCGAGGGAATCACGGATCTCCCCCAGCGCCGAGCTGACGGCTGCGACGGCGGCCTGCATGACCAGCAGCCGCGGGTCGAAACGGGTCAGCTGGGCCAGCTGCCCGGGACTCAGCCGGGTGGAGGAGGTGAAACGACCGTCCACCCCGCGGGTGAGCAGGCGGATCTCCGGCCCGGTGGAGGAAGACCTACGCCGCAGGAAGGAGGTCGCCACGTCGGAGACCGCCGGCAGCAGCTCACCGGCGAGCTCCCGGGCGCGGGTGTCGGGAAGCACGGAGCGGGTGGCCTGGTCGGCCGTGCCGGCGGAGGCCTCCCACTCGTCGAGGTCGGAGTCGGCGCCGATGGCCAGGATGCCGTCGGCGCCCTCCACCAGGATCAGGCCGCGGGGCCGGTTATCGTCGGGGGTCACGGGAGACGTCAAAATTTCCGTTGCGGTCGAAGATGAGGAACACCGGGTCGCCCTTCCGGGCGCCCAGCTCCTCGAGGAATCTGCGGATGGAACCAAGACGGGCCTCCTCCTTGCCCAGTTGCAGGGCCTGTGGCCCGAGGCGGGTGTGGAGGCTGCGGTGGTCCAGGCGCGGAACCTCCAACATGGCGGCCACCGCGCGGGGCACGGTGACCGCGCCGTCGGCGAGCAGGGCGTCGGTGACGGGCACCTCCATCGAGTACACGCCAAGGACGGGATCCTCCGCGTACAGGGCGGGCTCCGACTGGACGAACCAGGTGGCCGGGACCGGCGGACTCACGCGACGGACCTGACCGTCGGCGACCTCGAAATCACCGGAGTCGGCGACGGTGCGCAGCGCCGGCCGTGGAAACGGGCTCGTGTCGAGCAGCTCCTGCAGGTCGGTGCGCCCGAGGCTGACCTGCTGGGCCAGCCAGTCCGGGAGCAGCGGAGGAATGTCCATGGCACTGGATGCTACCCGCTCCCCGCGCCCGGTGCGCAGGGGTTTCGGCGGGGTGATGACCCCGGGCCCGAAGCGCCATCACGAGTGAACTGGAGCACTTGACAGCTTCTTCAACTTGACCCTATGTTTACTTCAATCCAGCTGTGCAATCGATTGCATTACCCCGAGCGAAGGTAACCGTGAATCCACCGATCCCCACCCTCAAAGACGTGGCCGCGGCCGCGGGGGTCTCCGTGTCCACGGCTTCCCGGGCCCTGGCGGGCAACCCCGTCATCGCCGAGGAGACGCGGGAACGCGTGCGACGCAGCGCCGCCTCCCTCAACTACCGACCCAACGCGCAGGCCCGCGCCCTGCGCAGCTCGCGGACCAACATCATCGGGGTCGCCATCCCCAGCCTGGTCAACCCCTTCTTCGCCGAGATGGCCGCCGCCATCCAGCTCGCCGCCACGGCCCGGGGATTCTCCACCATCATCTCCGGCACCGCCGAGGACCCGGAACAGCTCACCGGCTCCCTCGGAGTGCTGGCCGACCTGCGCGTCGACGGCATCCTCGCCGTCCCCTACCGCGGGACCGAGGACGTCCTGACAGGGCTGCACGAATCCGGCATGCCCGTGGTCCTGGTCGACCGCGAGCTGCCCGGCACGGACCTGGTCACCGTCGCCTCAGATCCGGCGCCGACCATGCGGGAGGCCGTCGCCCACCTGACGGAGCGCGGCCACCTGCCGATCGGTTATCTCTCCGGCCCCAGGAACACCTCGACGGGCCGCGGGCGCCTCGACGCCTTCCTCACCGCCTGCCGGGAACTCGGGCTTCCCGAGCAGCCGGTCTACCACGGCGGTTATCACCGGGAGGAGGGGTTCCGG
Organism: uncultured Corynebacterium sp.; assembly: GCA_964431055.1. Classification (GTDB taxonomy): domain Bacteria; phylum Actinomycetota; class Actinomycetes; order Mycobacteriales; family Mycobacteriaceae; genus Corynebacterium. The sequence goes on from CAYSIP010000032.1 coordinate 5,523, forward strand.
GGCACCACCCAGCTCATCACCGAGCAGGTGAGGGCAGTGATCGCCGGCGACACCATGATGACCGTCGGCGCCCTGGAGGCCTGCCACACCCGGGGCGTGGCCATCGGCCGGGACCTGGCCCTGATCGGTTACGACGACCACCCCGTACTGCGCCTGCAGGCGTGCCCCGTCACCGTCATCGACCAACGGGTCGCCGAGATGGGCAGGACCGCACTCGACCTGCTCTGCGAGCTGATCGCCGGTAAATCGCCACCTGCCTCCGTCCACACCCCCGGCACGCTGATCATCCGCCCCTCATCCGACTTCACTCCCCCGGCGAAGGAGGCTACGCCGTGAGCGACACGATCCCGGAGCTCGACAAGGTCTCGAAATCCTTCGGTCCCGTCAACGTGATCAGACAGGTCAGCGTCTCCATCCGCCCGGGCAAGGTCCAGGCTCTGCTCGGGGAGAACGGCGCCGGCTCCGAGATCTTCGTCGTCGGTTTCGACGGCACGGATGACGGTCTGCGGGCGGTCGAGGACGACCGCATGGTGGCCACCATCGCTCAGCAGCCGGCCGAGCTCGGGGCCCAGGCGGTCGAGCAGGCCACGAAGCTGCTCAACGACGAGTCCTCCGACGAAGAGGTCCCGGTCGAGGCCGTCACCGTCACCGTCACCCGCGACAACGTGGGGGGACTTCCTGTGAGCGCCGCGCTCGTCACCGCCCACCCGCAACGGTGTGATCATGCGTGAATCCGGGATCCTCCACCCGGAGCTCGCGGCCCGGATCAACCGGCGCGGGCACACGGACACCTCCGTGGTCGCTGGTGTCCGGGATTCCCCGGTTCCGGGAGGTCGTGAAGGCGGTGCTGGCGGAGGTCGTCGTGGAGGCCGTGACCATCGCGGAATCCGCACCGGCGGGACCACCGCCTACGCCAACGCCATCCTCCATAGCGGCGTGCCGTTCTGACCGGACAAGGGCCACCCTCGGTCCAGCACTGAGTCCGTCACCCCACCCTCTAGTCTGGGTGGGGTCAACCTTTCACGAAAGCAGGAGTCCTCACCATGGGAATCGTCGTCGTCGGTTCAATCAACGCCGACCTGTCCGTCACCGTCGACCGTCACCCGCAGCCGGGTGAGACCCTGCTCGGTTCCGGTGGGGACATCACCGCCGGCGGCAAGGGCGCGAACCAGGCCGTCGCCGCCGCCCGCCTCGGCGCGGACGTCGCGCTGGTCGGCGCCGTGGGCAGGGACGCCTACGCGGAGCCCGCCACCGAACACCTGCGCACCTCGGGCGTGGACCTGACGGCCGTCACGGAGACCGACGAGGTCACCGGCCTGGCCGTCATCACGGTCGACGTCCGCGGCGAGAACACCATCATCGTGGTGCCCGGCGCGAACGCGACCGTCGGGGCGGAGCACGTCGCCCGGCACGCGGACCTGATCTCCGGCGCCGACGTCGTGCTGCTGCAGGGCGAGATTCCCGCCGACGGTTTCGCGGAGGCCGTGCGCCTGGCGAGGGGCCGGGTCGTGGTCAACCTCGCCCCCGTCATTCCGGTCGACGCCACCGCTCTGCTCAAGGCGGATCCACTGATGGCCAATGAGCACGAGGCTGGTCTGATCCTGGCGCAACTCGGGGTGGACCTGGTTTCCTCGAAGCCGCGCGAGCTGGCGAAGGCGCTTCTCGCCGCCGGTTTCCCCTCCGTCGTCCTGACCGTCGGGGCCGACGGCGCCCTGGTGGCCACCGGTGATCAGCTGGTGGAGATCCCCACCCCGACGGTGGAGGCGGTGAGCACCGTCGGCGCGGGCGACGCCTTCGCCGGGGCGTTCTGCCATCGGATCGTCGCCGGTGACGGGCTGGTCGACGCCGCGGAGTTCGCCGCCCGGGTGGGCGCGTTCAGCGTCACCAGGCAGGGCGCCCAGAGCTCCTACCCCACCGCCGGGGACGTTCTGCCTGAGGTGTGATCGATTCCGTCACCCCGGATGATGGACATCCGGGAGTTGGTAGACCGGGGTGTCCATTCCCTCGTAGCGTGCCTTGAGCTGCAGGGACAGGTAGCGGGAATAGTGGCGCGACTGGTGGAGGTTGCCACCGTGGAACCACAGGCCCTCGACCTGCGTGGGCTTCCACATATTGCGTAGCTCGCCCTCCCAGGGGCCGGGATCCTTCGTCGTGTCGGAGCCCAATCCCCAGCAGCGGCCCACCTGCTCCGCGACCTCGGGGCTGATCAGTTGGGCGGCCCAGTTGTTCATGTTCCCGTAGCCGGTGGCCAGGACGATGACGTCGGCGGGAAGCTCTGTTCCGTCGGTCAGCACCACCGACCGTTCCCCGACCTGTTCGATGTGGACGCCTGATTTCACCGGAATGTCCCCGCTGGCGACGAGCTCGGAGGCGCCGACGTCGATGTAATAACCCGAACCCCGGCGCAGGTACTTCAGGAACAGGCCCGAATCGTCGTCCCCGAAGTCGAGGAGGAAACCGGCCCGCTCCAGCCGGTCATAGAACTCCTTGTCGTCCTCCCGGATCTTGTCGAAGGCCTCCTTCTGGACGCCGGGCAGAATCTTGTAGGGCCAGGAAGCGAAGAGCAGGTCGGCGGTGTCTGTGTCCACCCCATCCTCGAGCGCCTCCTCCGAGTAGAGCGGGCCGAAGACCTCCTTCATGAGGGAGTCGGAGCGGACGATATGAGTCGAGGAGCGCTGGATCATCACCGGGCGGGCGCCGTTCTCGTACAGGTCCGCGCAGATGTCGTGGGCTGAGTTGTTCGCCCCCAGCACGACCACGTCCTTGCCACGGTCGACGTCACCGCCCGGATGTTCGGAGGAATGGCGGATCTCACCGGCGAAGTTCTCCTGCCCCGGCAGGGTGGGACGATTCGGTACGCCGGACATGCCGGTGGCCAGCACCAGCTGGGTGGGCTGCAACGCCACCTCGGCACCGTCCCGGTTGACGGTGACGTCCCAGCGGCCCTCCGCCTCGTCGTAGGCCGCGCGCACACACTCAGCGCGGGTCCAGTAGTCCAGGTCCATGATGCCCACATAGTGTTCGAGCCAGTCCCCCATCTTGTCCTTCGGGGTGAACACCGGCCAGTCATCCGGAAACGGGAGATAAGGCAGGTGGTCGTACCAGACGGGGTCGTGCAGGCACAGGGAGTGATAGCGCCCCCGCCACTGGTCCCCCGGGCGGGCGGCCTTGTCGACGATGAGGGTGGGCACGCCCAGCCGCTTCAAACGGGCCCCCAGTGCGATCCCGCCCTGTCCTCCCCCGACGATGAGGACGTAGGGCTGCTCCGCCACACCGAGAGAGGTCTGGCGGTCACGTCTCTGGTCCGCCCAGTTCCGCTTGTCCGTGTGCTGGCCATGCTCGGTTCCGAGGGGTCGACGTCGGCCCTTCGGTTCCGGGTGTTCGACCAGTTCCCGGGCCGAGGTCAACATCGTCCAGGCCTTCCCGTCACGCAACCGCACGATTCCCGTGCAGTGGAAATCTCGGGAACGGAAGGTGAACTGGAGGCGGGTGACACCGTCACCCTCGTCGACGGGTTCGCCGTCGAGGGTGACGGCGGTGAGGCGGCACTCGGGCCAGGTGCGGCGGATCATCTCCCCGATCTCGTCCCGCCCCTCTGCCGTGGTGAGGTTCCAGGTGAAGGCGAGCAGATCCCGCCAGTACCCCTCCGGCTCGAACAGTTCGGTGACGGCCGCGGCTGCGGACTCCGCATCTGGGCCGGAGGTCGCTTCCTCGAGCGCGGTAAGCCAACGGGTGGCGGTGTCCCTGGTCTCGGTGACTGCGGTCATGCCATCTCCTTTTTCCGAATCGATGAACCACGCGAACACGTGCTTCACATCACGATACGGGAACAAAATGTTGCAGGTCACCATTTGCTTCCCGCCTCCAGGCCAACCGCCCCCGTGCATCACCATGGATCGAATGCCCTGTTGGCAGGCATTCCCGCCCCAGGCCGCGTCGTGCCGGGAGGCTCCCCCCGTTACCCCTCCACCGGGCGTCGGACCCGCCCATGACGCCTGCCGCCGCCGATTTCCCACCGCAACTCCTCCCGTTCCAGAGACAACTCCGGCCCCGCACGTGCACGGTGCGGGGCCGGAGTTGGGTCGTTGGGTTTCTAGTTCTTGCCTACGCGCTCTGCCGGAGAGATGGCCTCGACCTTGTCGCTCAGCGTATTCTCCCTGATCCCCAGCAGCAGAGCTGCGGAGAGGAAGGCCAGCGGGCACATCAGGAGGAAGACCGGGGTCAGGGAGTCGTTGTAGGACACCCGGATGGCGTTCTGCAGCACCTCCGGGAGCTGGGAGATCAGCGCCGGGGTGAGGTTGTTGATGCCTTCAGCGGAGGCGAACTGCCGGGCGTAGACCGCACCCTCCTCCCCCATGCCAGCCAGGGCCGGTTGCAGGTTCTGGGGGAGCTGGGTGGTCAGATTGCCGATGAACATGCCACCGACCAGCGCCGAACCGAGGGATCCGCCGACCTGACGGAAGAAGTTGTTGGCGCCGGTGGCGGTGCCGACCACCGCCATCGGGAAGGAGGTCTGCACGATCAGGACGAGGACCTGCATCGCGCAACCGATGCCGAAACCGAAGATGAAGAAGAAGATTCCGACGGTGACCAGGGAGGTCTGCGGGGTGAGCGTACTCAGCAGGATCAGGGCGATGCCGGTGATGATCATGCCCACGAAGGGGTACCACTTGTAGCGGCCGGTCCGGGAGATCAGGTTGCCGACGACGATGGAAGTGCCCATGAGGCCTATCATCATCGGGATCATCATCAGGCCGGCGTTGGTCGGGGACATGCCGTGGACCATCTGCAGGAAGGTGGGCAGGTAGGCCAGGGAGCCGAACATGAAGACGCCGATCCCCAGTCCGACCAGGGTGGTGAGGATGAAGTTGCGGTTCTTGAACAGCGTCATCGGGATGATCGGGTCCTTGGCCTTGAGCTCAACGAGCACGAAGAGCACGGCGAAGACGATAAAAGAGGCGATCAGACCGAGGATCAGCGGGTCCGACCACCCGTACTCGTTGCCACCCCAGGTGACGAAGAGAACCAGGGAGGCGGTGGAGACCGCCATGGTCAAGGTACCCAACCAGTCCGCCTGGAAGTGACGCTCACGCTGCGGCAGCTTCAACAGCAGGGCGATGCTGATCACGGCGATCAGCCCCAGCGGAATGTTGAGCCACAGGCCCCAGCGCCAACCGGGGCCGTCGGTGAACCAGCCGCCGAGCACCGGGCCCAGCACCGACGAGACACCGAAGACCGAGCCCATGATGCCCATGTATTTGCCGCGCTCACGCGGGGTGGTCACCTCGGCGGTGATCGCCTGGGAGGTGATCATCATGGCGCCGCCGGCCAGGCCCTGGATGGCACGGGCGGCGATGAGCACACCCATGTTCGGGGCAAGGCCGCCGATCAGGGAGCCGATCATGAACACGACGATCGCGCCGATGAACAGTCCCTTGCGGCCGATCTGGTCGCCGAGCTTGCCGAAGATCGGCAGCGCGATGGTCATGCCCAGCAAAAAGGCGGTGATGACCCAGGACATGTGATTGACGCCACCGAGCTCACCGACGATGGTGGGCAGGGCGGTGGAGAAGATCATCTGGCTCAACGAGCTCATCAGCATCGAGAGCATGAGTGAGGCGATGATCAGATGGAGGGTCCGCTTGGACTTCGGGTCCCGTTCCAGTTCCCCGGCCGGCGATTCAGTGATGGTGCTCATTCGGTTTTTCCTTTGATCAGGGTGGTGATGTCGGCCAGTGCGTGGGTGCAGGACTCCGTCAACGCGGCGGGAGAATTGCCGCTGGCGCTGAGAAAGTTCATGTAACCCAGCTGCAGGGCGGTGGAGGCCAGGGACACCACGGTCGCAGCTTCCCGCTCCACGGAGGAACCGGTCACCAGGGTGTCCGGGTAGGCCTGGTAGTAGTCCGTCAGCAGATCACGCAGTGCCCGGTGGATCTCATGGAAACTGGCGTGGCGTTGCAGGATCAGTTCGGGGTGACGGTGACGGATCTCCTTGCGGCGGCGCAGAATTTCAGTGCCCTGAGGGCTGCCCAGGTGGCGGCTGGAGAGGACCACCTCGGAACACAGAGCAAGGACCGCACCCACCAGATTCCCGTGCCTCCGGCCGAGAAACTCGCTTCGCTCTTCCTCACTGGGCAATCGCGGCGGATCACCGAAAATGGCGGTTTCCTTGGAGTCGACATAGTTGAAGAAGGTCCGCCGGGACACCCCGACCGCGGCACAGATGTCTTCGACAGTGACATTGTCAATGCCGCGTTCCGCCACCAGGGAGGTGGCGTGCTCCTCGATGGCGGCGCGGGTGGCCCGTCGCTTGACCTCGCG
>CAYSIP010000032.1:11943-17864 GCA_964431055.1 uncultured Corynebacterium sp.
GGTAAACATAGTGCAAATATACACTACGTGCAATATTGCACATGGTGCATTTCATTACCCATGCGAGAGGATGTGAGACAACTCATGGTGACTGGCGGGCGAGCACAGGACATGGACCGAAATCCCGGCATGACCAGGCCCCTGAGCGGGTCGATGCCCCCTCCACGAAAGTCCCGTACAGCCCTTCCACTTCTCCACCGTCTTGAAAAGACACACCCGAAACCACCCGGGCGCGGAGAGACACGAAAGCCCCCTCCGCTTCGGCGGAGGGGGCCGGGGAAAAGGCCGAGGGGAGCCTGCTACCCCGAGTAGATCTGGGTGAGAATCTCCGGGTCCAGGACGCGTTCCTGACTGACCTCGAAGACTGAGGTCATGCGGTCGAACGCTGAGCTCTCCTCGACCGACAGGGCCACATGTTCACGGTTGTCCGGCATCTGCATTGTTCTCACCGCACCTTCCGGTCGTCTGACCCGATTACAGTTGAGCATGATCCTAGACCACCCGCCCGGCTTCGGAACAATGAACTGGGTGGGTGCAGAACACCCTCAGGAGACCGCGACCTTCTCCCCGTCGCCGACGGCCGGGGCGACGGCGTCCTTCTTCTCCTCCGGCAGGGGGAACTTCCGGACGACGGAGGCGTAGACGGCGCCGGTGATGTTGTGCAGCACGGCTGCGACGGCACCCGGCAGGGCGGCCTCGGGGGAGAAGAACTTCGCCGACATGCCCGAGGCCAGGCCCGCGGACTGGGTGCCGATCTCCACCGCCATGGTGCGGTTGGTGGACTCCGGCAGGCGGAGCACCCGACCGGTGACGTACCCGAGGACGTACCCGAAGACGTTGTGGGCGAGAACCGCGACAAAGACGATCAGGCCGACGGAGGCCAGCCGCTCGGCGTTGCCGGCCACCGCCGGGAAGACGACGCCGCCGATGCCCAGGATCGAGATCCACGGCAGGACCGGGGTGATCAGCCCGATCCACTTGTCCGCGAAGTAGCGGATGGCCAGGCCACCGATCACGGGCAGCAGCACGGTCTGGACCAGTGACCACGCCATGCCCCACCCGTCGACATCGGTGCGGGTGTCGGCCAGCAGCAGCATGAGCATCGGGGTGACGATCGGCGAGACCAACGTCGACACGCTCGTCATGGCCACCGACAGGGCGACATCGCCCTTGGCCAGGTAGGTGATGACGTTGGATGACGTCCCACCGGGCACCGAACCCAGCATGAGCAGGCCGACGGCCAGTGCCGGGTTGAGGTTCAGGAGGTTGGCCACGAGGACCGCGCCGAGCGGCATGACGACGAACTGGGCGATCACGCCGAGCAGCACCGGCAACGGACGGCGGGCGATCTCCCGGAAGTCCGGGATCGTCAGGGTCAGCCCCATGCCGAACATGATGATCATGAGGAAATAGGTGATGTAGTCCGTCAACGGCAGGAACGGCGCGGGGAAGAAGAAGGCCACGGCGGTGCCGGCGAGAATGAACAGCGGGAAGGCCGTCACCGCGATCGCGGCGGAACGGTCCTCCTTCGTGTGATCCTGCTGGGGCGTGGCGGACTGATCGGTGGTGGACATGTGAAAGGTCTCCGAGGACGAGGGAATCAACGAAAGGCCGTGCAGGGGGTGGGCACGACGCGGTGAGGAGTCTCGGCCGGTAGGTCGATGGGAGAACTATAGGCCACAGGTCACACCGGCGATAATCATTGCCGCCGGGTCACCCCCGCGCCATGGTGTGCAGGCGACGGAAGATGGCGTCCCCGCCGACGCGCAACCCGTCGTGCTGGTACTCGTTGGTGATCCAGGGGCGTAGCTCCCGCATGTGCGAGGCGGTGGCCAGGGAACGCTCCAACGGGACGTAGATGTCGTCGACGTAGACCGCCGCCGCGCCGACGGCTGACGCCTCCGCCAGAACCGCCTCGTCGTAGAGACGTGACCAGTCCCGCTGCGCCAGATCCTCCGCGGCCCGCCGGAAGGGCCGCAGGGCCGGGTCCTCCTCGAACTGCCAGGGAAAGATGTGCTCGCCGGTGAGGAAGAACTTCTCGTCTCCCACCGGATCGAGGTTCTCCTGGAAGCCCTCCATCTCCTCGCGCACGCAGTTCGCCGCCCAGGCCGTCGGACCGGGCACGGAGCCGCCGTAGATGGATTCGTGCACGACGGCGTAGAGGGGATTGGGTTCGAAGGACAGGCGCTGCCCCAGATCGGCGAGGGTGTCACCGCGCAGCCGCTTCTCCCCGCGCACGTCGTGAAAGGGGGCGTCGAGCAGATGCGCCAGGGCGTGGAAACCGGTGTGCCGCCCCAGCTCGATACCGATGGTGCGGAACCGTCGGGAGCTGAGCCGCTCACCGGTGGGCAGGCGTTCATCCGAGTTGTTGAGGTGATGGCAGATCTCCCGGATGCGCCGCTCCACCCAGGGGACGTGGGCGTAGAAGGCCTCGTGCCGGGCCTCCAGTTTGGCGAAGGTCGCGCGGTAGACCTCGTCGGCGTGGACGTCGATGGCCGGTAATCCGCCGGTGAAGTAGGCGTAGCGGATCGCCTCCGGGTGGCGGGAGAGATAGGTGGTGATGCAGAATCCGCCGAAGGATTGTCCCAGCACGTCCCACCGGTCGATCCCGAGCATCCTCCGCAGCGCCTCGGCATCCGCGACAATGCTGTCGGCGCGCAGCAACGACAGGTGCGCGGCGTCGAGAAGCGTCTCGTCGGCGTGCCGGTCCAGCCGGGTGGAACGGCCGGTGCCGCGCTGATCGAGCAGGATGACCCGGTGATCCTGCAGGGCCTCGCCGAGCCAGCCGGAGAGCTCCAGCGGGCGCGGGGCCGGGCTGCCGGGCCCACCCTGGAGGAAAAGGAGCGCCGGGGTGGCGTCGTCGGCGTCATCCGGGCGTAGTTCACGGGCGAAGACCTCGAGCGTTTCCCCGGGTGATGACCAGTCCCAGGGCACGGTCATCGTGTGGTCGTGCACCGTGACGCCGTGGGCGCGGTAGGTGCTCGTCTGCAGGTCAACAGGGGTGTGGCCGGGGTGCATTCGGACCAGTCTAGCCGTCGGCCGAGTCCTCGGATCGTCGTTAGGCTGGGGACATGAGCGATTTCCTGACCTCCGGCCAACTCACCATCTCCCCCGCTGGCGCGCACCTGACCAGCGCCGACACCCCGCACGGCGAGCTGTTCTACGTCAGCTCCACCGCCCGGTCCGGCGTCGGTGAGACCATCCGCGGCGGCGTCCCGGTCATCGCGCCCTGGTTCGCCGACCTGCTCGGCCTGGAGCCCAAGCACGGGTGGGCGCGGCGCAGCGCGTGGCGGGTCGAGACCGGTGGGGGCGGTTTCCGCGCCACGATGGACCACGACGGGCTCGACCTCCAGCTGCTGGTGACGGAGCTGACCGACGGCGTGCACCTGGAGCTCTCGGCCGCGAACCGCACCGAGGGGGCGCGCACCGTGCAACTGGCCTTCCACCCCTACTTCGCGGTGTCCGACGTCGCGGAGATCTCCGTGCGCGGGCTGGACGGGGTGGAGATGATCGACCGGGTGAGCGGGACGGCCTCCCGCCAGGAGGGGGAGATCACCTTCGACGGCGAATTCGACCGCATCGGGCTCGGTACCCCGGTGGTCGAGATCGTCGACCGCGACCGGATCATCACCGTGACCCCCGACGGCACGGATTCCACCGTGGTGTGGAACCCGGGCGCCGAGCTCGCCGACACCATGGCCGACATCGGTCCCGGCGAGTGGCGGCGTTTCGTGTGCGTCGAACCGGCGCTGCTGGGCGCCCGCCAGCGCGGCGTCGAGGTGGCTCCGGGCAGGGACGTGCAGCTGGGGATGACGGTCTCCGTGTCCGGGAGCTGAACCACCGGTGTGCGACAGGCAGGGCTCCGGAGAGTGGGAAACTCTCCGGAGCCCTGCCTGTCGCACACTTATCCGGCCGGGGCGGCCGGTTCTAACCCTTGATCAGGGTGATCTGCCAGGCTGAGGCGCCCGTCTGCTGGAAGTCGGTGACCTCGTGGCCGTTGTCCACGGCCCACTGCGGGATGGTTTCGGTGCCCTGGGTGCAGTCGAAATCGATGACCAGCGCGTCGCCGGACCCGATCTCATTGAGCGCGTCCTTGGCCTCGATGACCGGGAAGGGGCAGACCGCGCCCATCGCGTCGAGCAGGTAGCGGCCCTCCCCCAGCGGCTGGGCTTTGCGTGCGGGCTTCGGGGCCTTGAGGGCCACCGCACCGGTGGCCACGCTGAAGGACGGCTTGGTGACGGGGCCACCGCCGACCGGGGTGGGGTTGAGCACGGCGTCCTCGGCGGAGACGGCGCCGGTGTGGTGGACCGATTCCTCGGTGGAGTAGGTCTGCGTGGCGGTCGGGGTGGCGACCTTGCTGGGCTTGAGCCACAGCTTGGCGCCGGCGCCCACGCCGAGCGCGATGAACAGCAGGGCGATCCAGCCCTGGTAGCTGAACAGGGAGGTCTCGACCATGCCGTTGCCGACGGTGCAGCCACCTGCCAGGGAGGCGCCGACGCCCATCATGACGCCGCCGAAGACGGAACGCACCGCGGTGGTGGCGTCGGGCATGCGCACCCGGAACTCACCGGTGGCCTTGGCCGCAATGAAAGCGCCGACCAGCAGGCCGAGAACCAGCATGGTGCCCCAGTTGATGTGGGAGGACTCACCGGTGACGGTGTAGTTGACCACGTCGGAGGTCGGGGTGGTGATGCCCAGGCCCGAGTTGCGGCCGGTGGCCGCCGACAACGGCCAGGCGATGACGCCGATCAGTCCGATGACCGCGCCGGCGGTGTACATGTGCATCGGCTTCTTCCACCACGGCTGGTTGAGCGAGACCTTCGGACGGGCGGCGTCCTTGGCCAGGAAGTGGCGGGTGAGGACGAAGGTGAACACAGCCAGCGGGATGGCGAACCACCACGCGGAGATCCCGAAGGTCTCGGGCAGGGTGGTCGCTTCCGTCTCCCAGGACTTCATCCAGCCGTTGAAGCCGTTGAGCGCGCCCGTCTTCATGGCGGCGGCGGACAGCCCGTACATGACCAGCGCGATCCAGGAACCGACCAGCCCCTCGGCCGAGCGGTACCAGGTGCCGGAGGCGCAACCGCCGGCGAGGATGATGCCGAGGCCGAAGATGAAACCACCGGCGATGACGGCCGCGGGGGCGAAGGTGCTGTAGTTCGGAGAGATCACGCCGGTGGAGGTCAGGGCGGCGAGCCCGAGGGCGTGGACGGAGATGACGATGAGCAGGGCGGTGAAACCGCGCCAGCTGCGCTGCAGGAAGATGTCCCGCAGCATGCCCGTCACGCAGAAACGGCCGCGCTGCATGACGGCTCCGAGCACGGCGCCGAGCGCCAGGCCGGTCAGAATCATGGATTACTCCAGTTCCCTTTGAGATGACGAATGATGCGATGAAGCATAGAACAGGACAGACCGAATTGTCTACCCCCCACATACCGAGCGTTTCAAACAGGGGCGGAGTTTAAGGAGTTTGTGGCGGACAGAGAATCACCGCCCACACCAGACCGGCCGGTCTGTCAACCCCGGCAGCCGGGTGAGCGCACCGCAGCGATCCGGCCCCCGGCCCACGCCTCCCCCCCCTCCGGCGCAGCGGGACCGTCCCTGAACACGGAAAGGAAGGCATCCGATGCCCACTTCCTCCCCGGCTGGTGAACCACCACGCGAAGAACACGGTGAAGAACCCAGTGGGGATCCCGCCCGCGGCACCCGTGGGCGGGGCCCTGCCGGAGCGCCGCGATCTGCAATACGAGTTGCTCGGGGAGCGCCGGGCCGCCCAGACCCTGGCCAATAATCATCCCGAGGCGGCACGTGAGCGCTGGGACATTCACCTGGCGGTGCAGATGGCCGGTTACGGGCTGCCGGATTCAACGGCCGCGCACACGCACCGGCAGATGACGGTGGAGGAGATCACCGCCCTGGCCTCC
>CAYSIP010000033.1:0-17813 GCA_964431055.1 uncultured Corynebacterium sp.
GACGCCGAGACCGGCAAGCCGCTGGTCGACGTCATCCTCGACGCCGCCGGCCAGAAAGGCACCGGCCGCTGGACCGTCAAGGAGGCCCTCGACCTGGGCGTGCCGACCACCGCCATCGGCGAGGCCGTCTTCGCCCGCGCGCTGTCTTCCTCCCTCGACCAACGCAAGGCCGCGCAGGGCAACCTGCCGACCGGTTCATTGAAGACCTTCGAGGAGCTGGGCCTGGACCGCGACGAGTTCATCGAGGAGGTCCGCCGCGCGCTGTACGCCTCCAAGCTGGTGGCCTACGCCCAGGGCTTCGACGAGATCAAGGCCGGCTCCGACGAGCACGAGTGGAACGTCGACCCCCGTGACCTGGCCACCATCTGGCGCGGTGGCTGCATCATCCGGGCAAAGTTCCTCAACCGCATCGTCGACGCCTACGACAACAACGCGGACCTGCCGTCCCTGCTGCTGGACCCGTACTTCTCCGGCGAGCTCCAGGACCTGATCGACCCGTGGCGCAAGGTCATCATCACCGCCACCCAGCTGGGCCTGCCCGTACCCGTCTTCGCCTCCTCCCTGTCCTACTACGACTCCCTGCGCGCCGAACGCCTCCCGGCCGCGATCATCCAGGGACAGCGCGACTTCTTCGGCGCGCACACCTACCAGCGCATCGACAAGGAGGGCGTCTTCCACACCATGTGGTCCGGCGACCGCTCCGAGATCCCGTCCTAGTCTCACCGCCTGACGACGCCGCGCGTCACCGACCCCGCCCCCGCCGCACCATCCGTGCGACAGGGGCGGGGTCGGTGTATCCCCCAAATCGTGACCCGTCCAGGACTTTCGCCCGCAAAACTTCCAGGTGTAAAGTTACAGTCAGACGACTGGACCGGACCCGGCCCCACCGATCCCCTGAACGGACTCACCGACAGTAAGGGAGCAGAAGCCATGAGCGGTGGTGAAAGCAAGGAAGACGCAACGTCCTCGGCGGGTGAGGCACTGACGCAGTTGCACGGTCAGCTCTCCGGCACGATGATAACGCCGGACGATCCCCTCTATGACCAGGCCAGGGCCGTCTGGAACGGCATGATCAATCTCCGGCCCCGGGCCGTCGTCCGCGCCGACGCGGTATCCGACGTCGACGCAGTTCTCCGGACCGCCAGGGAGACCGGGATTCCCCTCGCGGTGCGCGGGGGTGGGCACAGTATCGCCGGGCACAGCACGATTGCTGACGGCGTCGTGCTCGACCTGGGGCCGCTGAATCGGGTCACCGTCGACGTCCACACCCGGTTGGTGACGGTCGAACCCGGTGCGACTCTGGCCGACGTGGACCGGGAGACCGCCCGGCACGGTCTGGTCATCCCGTTCGGGGTCGTCAGTCAGACCGGAGTCGCCGGCCTGACGCTTGGGGGAGGCGTCGGCTGGCTCACCCGCACCGCCGGGCTCAGCCTTGACAATCTGACCGCCGTCGACCTCGTCACCGCCACCGGAGAACACCTGCACGCCAGTGAGGATGAGAACCCCGAGCTGTTCTGGGGGATCCGCGGTTGCGGCGGGAATTTCGGGGTCGTCACCTCCTTCACCTTCCGCGCCACACCGCTGCCTCAGGGTCTGGTGGGCGCCAACCTCTTCTACCGCCCCGAGAACTGGCGCCGCGCCCTGCTCGCCTTTGAACGATGGAGCCGGGACCTTCCGGACGAGATGAACCCGATCATCTCGATCCTGGTGCTGCCCCCGGGGCTGGAGATGGGCTCCGACCCCTGGTTGATAGTCGGCTGCACCTGGTTCGGCGAGGATGAGCGCGCCGGAATGTCGCTGCTCGACGACCTGCGGGGGGCCGTTCCCCCGGACGAGGAGGAGGTGGGACCGGTGAACTGGCTCACCTGGCAGAGCGCCATGGACGAGGTTTTTCCCAAGGGTTCACGCGGTTACTGGAAGAACCTGTCCTTCTCCCGTCTGGACGAGGAGGTCGCAGACGTGCTCGTCGACGTCGCCTCCGACATCACCTGGTTCGGGACCGGGATCGACATTCATCTGATGGGTGGCGCGTTCGCTCGGGTGCCGGAGGACTCCACCGCCTTCCCGAACCGCTCAGCCCGGTTCTGGCTCAATATCTACGGATTCTGGCCGGATGCCGCCGAAGACGAGCGGCTGACCGCCTTCGCCCGCTCCGCCCACGCCGAGATGCAGCCCTTCGCCGACCACGGTGAGTACGTCAACTTCCTCGGCGCGGAGACCGGGGGCGGTTCCGCGGCCGCCACCCGGCGGGCGTACGGGGAGGAGAAGTACCGCCGGCTCGTCGCCCTCAAGAACCGCTACGACCCGCACAACCTCTTCCGACTCAACCACAACATCATGCCCACTACCGACTGAGTTTCGGCCAGGGCGGTGCACCCGTGACGCACTTCCTGGAATGAAGGCATGCCCGAACACACCACCGCTGTCCTCGCCCGCCGGGACCGTTACCCGACCTGGAATCTCCTGGCCATGGTCGCGTTCCTGACGCTCGCATTCGCGGACGCGGTGCAGGTGGTGGCGGAACACTCGCGATATCCGCTCCCCTGGTCGGCCCTCGCGGCCGCCGCGGCCGGGCTGGTGGGGGGGGATCAACGGGCGCCGCCGACGCCCATCCTCCCTGCTGCCGCGCCTGCTTCCCCTGGTTCCCTTGCCGGCGTGACTTCTGCTCACCCTCACCGGCGACCTGACGTCGTTCTGGTTGGGGGGCACCCTGGCTGCTGATCGTCCCCGCACTGCTCAGCGACACCTGGATCGACCGGCTGTTCGGCGCATCCGGCGCCGGCTCGGAGGACGCGACGGACGACCCGGCAGCGTCACACCCCACAACCTGATCCCGCCTGTGGGCGTGATCACCCACACCGCCTCGACCATGGTGTTTTGACATGAAATGACTACACTGTCATCAATGACATCTTTCAAGGACCTCGGTCTGCCCATCCCTGTTGTGCGTGAACTTCAGCGCGAGGGCATCACCGAGCCCTTCCCCATCCAGACCGCCGCCATCCCCGATGCGCTGGCAGGTCGCGACGTTCTCGGACGTGGCCCGACTGGTTCGGGCAAAACCTTCACCTTCGGACTGCCGATGCTCACCCGCCTCGCCAAGTCCGGCGCCTCCAAGCCCGGCCGCCCGCGCGGCCTGGTGCTCGTGCCCACCCGTGAGCTGGCCACCCAGGTGCGTGAGCGCCTCGACCCGGCCGCCGCGGCACTCGGCCTGCGCACCCTCGACGTGGTCGGCGGCGTGAACGTCAACCGTCACATCCGCTCCCTGGCCGCCCCGGTCGACCTGCTGGTCGCCACCCCGGGTCGCGCCCAGGACCTCATCGACCAGGGCAAGCTCTTCTTCGACGACGTTGAGATCACCGCGCTCGACGAAGCCGACCACATGGCCGACATGGGCTTTCTCCCCCAGGTCCGCCGCCTGCTCGACAAGACCCCGAAAAACGGTCAGCGCCTGCTGTTCTCCGCCACCCTCGACGGTGATGTGAAGAAGCTCATCGACCGGTACCTGCACAACCCGGTCACCCACTCGACCGCCCCGGTCGAGGCGAGCGTGGACACCATGACCCACTACCGGCTGCTGGTCGGCGGTCGCGACGAACGCAGCGACGTCCTCTCGCGCATCGGCGCCCGCGAAGGCAAGACCATCATGTTCATGCGCACCAAGCACGGCGTGGACCGCCAGGTGAAGAAACTGCGTCGCGTCGGCGTCAACGCCCTGGGCATCCACGGCGACAAGGGCCAGGGTTCGCGCACCAGCACCCTCGCCGGTTTCACCGACGGTTCCGTGCCCGTGCTCGTGGCCACCGACATCGCCGCCCGCGGCATCGACATCAACGACGTCTCCCTGGTCGTCCACGTCGACCCGCCCGCCGAGCACAAGGCCTACCTGCACCGCGCCGGGCGCACCGCCCGCGCCGGCACCGAGGGCACCGTCGTCACGCTCGTCATGGATGAGCAGCGCAAGGAGGTCCAGCAGCTGATGCGCAAGGCCGGCGTCGAGGCCAAGGAGGTCTCGGTGACCCCGGAAAGCGACTCCTTGGCTAAAATCACCGGTGCACGGGTGCCCTCGGGCACCCCGCTCACCCTTCCCGGCCAGTCGTCGCAGGGCCGCCAGCAGCGTCAGCAGCCCGGCGCCCGTCGTGGCGGCCAGGGCGGTCGCGGCCGCGGTGGTAGCCAGGCCAGCCGTGGCCGGAGCAGCAGCCAGGGACGGGGTGACCGGCGTTCGACCGGCGGACGCCGCAGTCAGTCCTAGCCACAGAAAGTTGATCCGGCGGCGCGTTGACCCGGGCCCACCCTCATGGACATATTCATAAGCATCCTCTCCCTGCTCGGCTTCGTAGCGCTGACCGGTTCAACCGGCCTGTTCGTGGCCATCGAGTTCGCGCTGACCGGCATGGAACGGTCCACCGTGGACAACCACGTGAGGAGCCGGGGTGACCGGAGCGCCCTCGCGGTGCAGAGGGACCACCAGCACCTCTCCTTCGTGCTCTCGGGCGCCCAGTTGGGCATCACCGTGACCACCCTGGCCACCGGTTTCCTTGCAGAGCCGGTGCTCGCCCAGTTCTTCACCCCGGTGCTGGAGCTGGTGGGCCTGTCGGCTTCCGCCTCCGGTGCCGTCTCCCTGATCCTGGCACTGATCGTCGCCACGTTCCTGTCGATGGTCTTCGGTGAACTGGTGCCCAAGAACCTGGCCATCACCATGCCCCTGCAGACCGCGCGGTTTGTGGTGCACCCGGTCCATGTCTTCAACCTGACCTTCAAATGGTTCATCAACGCGATGAACCGGTCCGCGAACTTCATCGTCCGCAAACTGGGCATCGAACCGGCGGACGAGCTGGCCTCGGCCCGTTCCGCCCAGGAGCTGGGCACCCTGGTGCGCAATTCCGCGGAATCCGGCGGCCTGGACATGGACACCGCGAAGGTCATCGACCGCTCGCTCCAGTTCGGCGACGCCACCGCCGGGGAGTTCATGACCCCGCGCTCGACGATCGACTCTCTCGGCGCGGACGACACCGTCGACGACCTCATCGCCCTCGCCCTGGAGACCGGTCATTCCCGGTTCCCCGTGGTCGACGGTGATCTGGACGACACCGTCGGCGTCGTCCACATCAAGGACGCCTTCTCCGTCCCCCGTGAGGCACGGTCCACCACGATTCTGGGATCACTGGCCCGCAAGGTGCCCGTGCTCCCCGACACCCTCGACGGTGACGCAGTGCTCAACGCCGTGCGCTCCGCCGGCTCCCAGGTCGTGCTCATCGCCGACGAGTACGGCGGCACCGCCGGCCTGGTGACCATCGAGGACGTCGTCGAGGAGATCCTCGGCGAGGTCTATGACGAACACGACGACGCCGAGGCCGAGCGTGACCTCCAGCAGTTCGGTTCCTCCTGGGAGGTCTCCGGACTGGTGCGCGTCGACGAGCTCGAGCAGCGCATCGGCTACACCGCGCCCGACGGCCCCTACGAGTCCCTGGGTGGGTTGATCATGTCCGCCATGGGCAAGGTCCCGGCCGTGGGTGACCTCGTCCTGCTCCCCAATTCCGACTCCCCCATGCGCGCGGAGTTCGAGACCGGCATCACCGGGCGCTGGGTCGCCAGGGTCACCGTCATGGAGGACCGGCGCATCGACAAGGCGACGCTGACCCCGATCACCGATGAGGAAGCCGAGGCCTACCAGCAGTGAACATCCTCTCCACGATCCTCATGATCATCGCCCTGCTGGCGGCCAACGCCTTCTTCGTCGCCGCCGAGTTCGCCCTGATCTCATCCCGCCGGGACCGCATCGAATCGCTGATCGCCCAGGGCAAGCCCGCCGCCCGTAAGGTGCTCTACGCCACCGAGCACCTGTCGATCATGCTCGCCGGCGCCCAGTTCGGCATCACCATCGCCTCCCTGATTCTGGGCAAGGTCGCCGAACCGGCCATCGCCCACTTCATCGAGGAACCCTTCCTGGCCCTCGGGGTCCCGGAGGACCTGCTTCACCCGATCTCGTTCGTCATCGCCCTGAGCCTGATCACCTTCCTGCACATTCTCTTCGGCGAGATGGTGCCCAAGAACATCGCCATCGCCGGTCCCGAGACCCTGGCCATGTGGCTGACCCCGGTGATGATCTGGTGGGTGCGCATCACCCGCCCCCTGATCGAGTTCATGAACTGGATCGCCCGCCTCACGCTGCGTCTCTTCGGCGTCGAACAGAAGGACGAGCTCGACTCCACCGTCGACCAGGCGCAGCTGGCCACGATGATCAAGGAGTCCCGCGACGAGGGCCTGCTCGACGCCGAGGAGCACGCCCGCCTGACCAAGGCCCTGCGCTCCGACAAACGCAGCCTGCTGGAGATCATGATCCCGCTCGAGCAGGTCCGTTCCCTCGACTTCGGCCGCAGCGGTCCCACGTTGGCGGACCTGGAGGCCGCGGTCGTCGAGACGGGGTATTCCCGTTTCCCCGTCGTCGGCCGCGACGGCGCCTTCCTCGGTTACCTCCATATCAAGGACGTGCTCGACCGGTTGGCCACCGCCACCGGGGATGAGACCATTCCCCGCTCCGAGATCCGCCCCCTGAGCATCGTCGACGGCGCAGGTTCCATGGATGAGGCGCTCCGCAAGCTCCACCGCCGCTCCGCCCACATGGCGCAGGTGCGCGACCGGGGTGAGCTGCTCGGTGTGATCACGCTCGAGGACCTCATCGAGGAATATGTGGGCACCGTCAACGACTGGACGCACGAGGACCGGTAGATGCTGCTGGAACCCGGACAGTGGCGGTCGTTGATGGCCGCCCATGAGCGACGCGCCGAGGACCGGACCCGGGAGCATCTCGCCCGCCGTGGGCGCCACGAGAAACACCCGGTGTACGACTTCCTCTTCGAGTACTACCCCGTGCGCCCGGCCCACCTGCGCCGCTGGCACCCGGGTGTCGGCGTGGAGCTGGCGGGTGAACCACCGCACGCCGGATGGCGCGACTACGCGCTCCTCGATGGCCGCGTGGGAGTCGACACGCGCGCCTTCTGGGCGCGGCGGGGCGGGTCGATGAGCTACATCCGCACCCTGCTGCAGCGCACCAACCTCAACGCGGCACGGTTCGACTGCTTCGGCCTGCACGAGTGGGCGATGGTCTACCGCACGGACCGGCCCCGCCACGACCTCCCCCTGCGCCTGGGGTCGGCCGGCACGGACGAGGTGGTGGAGAACAACCGCATCCGTTGCAGCCACTTCGACGCCTACCGTTTCTTCACCGAACCCGCCCGGCCACTGAATCTGACGATGCTCACCCGGGAGGGACAGCCGGACAATGACCAGTCAGGATGCGTGCACGCCACGATGGACCTGTATAAATGGGCCGCAAAAATGGGTCCCCTCGTTCCCGGGGATCTGCTGTTGGACACTTTCGACCTCGCCGTCGACGCCCGCGTCCTCGACATGGAGGCCTCCCCCTACGACTGCCGCGGACACGGCTTCGGGGTGGTACCCATCGAAACCCCGGAGGGCAAGGCCAGGTACGTTGAACGGCAACGCGGACTGGCGGAACGGGCCCGTCCACTGCGCGACCGGCTTGTCGGACTCATCGACGCCGCTGAGCGCACTACACTGCGAAGTTAGTCACTGACCGGAAGGATCGCGCTCGTGGGTCGTCACTCCAACGGCAAGAACAACTACGCCGTCTCCACCAACATCATCATCGCCATCGTGGCCGTCATCGCCCTCATCGCCGGCCTCGTGTGGTGGTTCTGGGTGCGCGACGCCGCCGATTCCGAACAGACCGCCGCCGAGGGGGAATGCATCCAGGGCGAACTGATCCTTCCCGTGGCGGCCTCCTCCCCCACGGTCGCCGAGGACCTCCTCGCCGACTGGGCAGCCACCGACCCGGTGGTGCGCGACCACTGCGTCGATCCGCAGCTCGTCGATGACCCCGCGGCCGCCGCCGTCTACCTGGCTGTCGACTCCCCCGCCACGGCCGCGCAGCTCGAGGCGGCCGGCCGGACCGCCGCCACCGAGGCACACCCGGTCGTCGCCACCGCCGCGGTCGGCGTGGCCGGTCTGGGCCAGGCCCCGGCGGTCGAGGACCTCGACCCCACCGGGGTCGCCTACCCGGTGGCCGATCACCCCGAGGCCGCAGTGACGGCCTCCGCGGCCCTCGCCGGCCCGGAGGCCGCCCCCGGGTTGGTCGCCCGCGACCGCGAGCTGAGCCTCGAGGCGGCCACCACCGATCAGGCCCCCTTGATCGCCGTGCCGGAGAACGCCGTCCCCGACGGTTACGAGTTCACGGCCCTGCCCGACGCCCGCGTCGACTACTCCGCGATCACTTTGAGCCCGGGGGACGACGTCTCCGAGGAGCAGACCCGCGCCGCGGCGGAATTCACCACCTACGCCCAGGAGAACTCCGGCGTGGACTCCGGCCCCGCCGAGCAGCCCGACCTCTCCGCCGTGTGGGCGGCCGCCGCTCCCGGTAGCGCCGCCCCGCCGGTCGAGGAAGCCCCGGTCCCCGCGGAGTCGACGGACGAGGGTCCGGCAGACGACCCCTCCGAAACCCCTGAGGTACCGGTGGCGGCGCCGACCGAGACGCTCCTGCTGCTCGACACCTCCCGCAACATGGTCGCCCCCTTCGGCGGTGGCAGCGTCTATTCCACCGCCGCCGACGTGCTCTCCGACGTCGCACTCGACCTGGGCGGGCAGGGCCACAGCGTCGCGCTGTGGAACTACTCCTCACCGCTCAATCCGGGGGTCGTCAACGGCTGGCGCCGCAACGTCAACTTCTCCGACGGGCGCAACGCCTCCGACGCCGTCCAGCGTTTCGGCACCGGCGGAGCCCCGCAGACGCGTTCCGCCGTCGCCGCGGCCGTCGCCAACGCCTCCGACCGGGCGAACGAGATCGGGGCCCCGGTCCGGGTGCTGCTGATCACCAGCGGCACCGCCGAGGACATGGATGACGCCGCCTTCGCCGACGCCTTCCAGCGTTCCCTCAACGGTGACGTCATCCTCGACGTCATCCATGTCGGCGGTCAGCCGGCCGACCCGATGATCGGCGAGCGGGCCGCCACCTTCGTCGAAGTGGGTACGCCAGAGGAGCTGGCGGCGGAGACCCGCCGGGCAGCCGGACTGTAGACCGAATAAGCAGGCACCCCCATCAGGGGGTGCCTTTTCTGGATTCCTGTCAGGATCAGGAATCACGAAGTCCCCGGCTCCGCACGTGAGCAGGCGGGGACCGGGGACTATCGGAGAGTGACTCTGCTTAGGAGGTCTTGCGGCGGCGACGGGCGGCGAGCTCATCGGTGGAGATCACGTTGCCACGAAAGTCATCCTCCGAATCGACGCGCTCGGATGGGAAGGCGGCGATGGTCCCGCTCAGTTCCTTCATGATGCCGGGCACGGCGATGCCGAACACTCCCTGCCCCCCGCCGAGCAGATCAATGACCTCATCGTTGGAACGGCACTCGTAGACGGTGGTGCCGTCGGAGACCAGGGTGATCTCGGCGATGTCGTTAACCCCACGGTCACGCAGCTTGTCCACCGCGAGACGGATGTTCTGCAGGGAGATGCCGGTATCGAGCAGACGCTTGACGATCTTCAGGACGAGAATGTCGCGGAAAGAATACAGGCGCTGGGATCCCGAACCGCGGGCGCCCCGGATGGAGGGGACGACCAGCTTGGTGCGGGCCCAGTAGTCGAGCTGACGGTAGGTGATGCCGGCCACCTGACAGGCGATCGGCACGCGGTAGCCGACCTCTTCCCCGGGGCCGAGGTCGAAGAGGGACTCCTGGACGGGGTGCTGGTTACTGCTCACGTAATTACTCCGATGGGGTTTAGATAAAAGCGTTAATCACCATTCAAGAGCAAGGTTAGACCAGCGTCAAGCCTTGACCGCCCGACACGCCCAAAAAATCAGGCAGATATCAGGCAGAAATGGGCGTCTAAGCCCGTGGATCCGCGTCCGGATCGGGATTGTCCTTCCCGGGGTCACCAGGTGGCCCGGGGTTTTCCGGCTCCTCGACAGAGAGGTCCTCCTCGGAGATGCCGAGCGAGCGCATCATGTCCTTGAAGTCCTCGTCGGCCTGGGCGTCACCGGAGGCGGAGACTTCCTCCTCTTCAGTGACGGCCCCACCCTTGACCCGGATGCCGAGATACCGGGCGAGGTCCTCATCGGAGACGAAAACGGAGGTCTGCAGCAGCACATCCTCGTCGACGTGGATGTCCATCTCGAACATCCGGGCCAGGATCACCGCGTCAGAGACCCGGGCGTCGATCTCCTGCCCGTCGTGGAGCACGATCGAGGCGATGAAGACACCCTCGTAATGGCTCACGATGTTGATGCCGCTGACGCCACTCGTCAACCGGGTCAGGGTCTCGGCGAGCAGTTCGTGGCTGCCTGGCCGGCGGGGAGAGTATCCCTTGTCCCGAACCTCGAGCTCGGCCGCCGCCAACGGGGAGAGCCAGATCGGAAGGATGCGGCTTTGCTCGGCCCAGCGCAGCACCAGGCAGGTGAACTGCTCGGGGCCGGTGGTGTGCACACCGTGGTACTCGACAGGAATGAACGTCATGAATCCAACTCGTCCCGGAGTGCGTTCTTGACCAGGTTGGCGTGGAGCGAGACCACCAACGCGGTCATCTGCCGACCGAGCTCCTCGGCCCGCGGGCGTGCCGTGTCACTCTTCGACTTCGCGACGGGCCCGGCGACCCGACCGATGAGATCGGCCTGCCGGTTGGCGGTGTTGCGCAGGGACTTCAGGTGCCGGATATCGAAGCCGAAACCCCGGAGCGCTTCCGCAGTAGTGACGATGCGCACGTCGTCGGCGGTGAAGAATCCTGCCCCGTCCGGCCGGATCAGTCCGGCGCCGATCAGTTCGGCGACGGATGCCTGATCGACCCCTGCCTGCTCGGAGACGTCGGTGTCGGTGAGCCGCGTGGCGACGGGCGCCCGGAAATTCTCCGGGGCGATCATCGGTTCCGCCTCCCCGGCGGTCAGGATCGCGGTGACCGCGCCCGAGTCCATCGCCTCCAGCTGTTCCCGGATGACCTTCAACGGAAGATAATTGTCCCGCTGGGCCACCAGGATATAACGCAGGCGATCGACGTCGTCGCCGGTGAAACGGCGGTAACCCGAGGCCGTGCGCTGGGGAGAGATCAGGCCCTCAGACTCGAGAAACCGGATCTTCGAGACGGTCACGTCCGGAAATTCCGCGCGGAGCCGCTCCAGCACCACGCCGATGGACATGGTCTTGGAGGAACTTTTTGCCGGGGAGGGACGAACCGCCGCCGACTTACGGACTGCACTCACTGCTGGCTCTGAATCGCTTTTCTAGGGGAAGGGGCTGGGAAAGAGAGGAAGGAGGGGAAAGTCTCCCCTAGCCCTTCTTCTCGGCGGCGAGGAACACCAGGCGGAACTTGCCGATCTGGATCTCATCACCGGTGGAGAGCACCTGGGCGTTGCGCGGCTCACGGTTGACGTAGGTGCCGTTGAGGGACCCGACGTCGACGACCTCGAACTCGCCGTCGTTGATGCGGAATTCGGCGTGGCGACGGGAGACGGTGACATCATCGAGGAAGATATCGGAATCCGGGTGACGGCCCGCGGTGGTGGTGGTCTGATCCAGAAGGAATCGGGCACCAGCGTTGGGGCCGCGCTTGACTACGAGCAGACCCGCCCCCTCGGGCAGGTTGTCCGCACCGGAGGCGGCTGAGGTGGTGCCAGCGCCGGACTCCATTTCCTTGAGAAGATCGGCACGGAAGACCGACGTCGTCTCTACCTGTGCCTCTGGAGTACCGGTATTCTCGCTCATTTCAATAACCTCCGGTTCATCGGATCTGTGGACTGTAAGCCATCATAGCGACTGACTGCCGCTGGCGAGGGGGTACCCCGCCCGAGGTGACGGGGAAAACACCCGCCCTCCCCCTGCCGCCTGCGGATTCCTCATTGGTTTCGGGGGAATGTGGTGGACGGTTCTGCGGAAAAGTCGACGGAGCCATTCACCGGAAGAGATTACCGATGCCCGACATGACCGAATTGCCCGAGCCGGCGAGCGGGTTGTCGGAGACCATGTACGTCCACGTGGCCGATGGGCGGGCGAGTCCCTGATCCTCCAGGTGGGCACCATCGGCATCGATCGGAACCGTCCGGAAGGTCTCGGCGGCGTCGTCGACGGCCCGTTGGGCCAGGTCCTTGAATTCGCGCACCGCGATGCGGTGGTACTCATCGATGGGGGTTTCTCTGGCGATGGCGCGCAGATGGATGGACTCGCGGACGTCGTCCATGAGGGCCAGGTGCTCGGCCCAGGAGTTGTCGAGGTGGAAGAGCATGATCCCGCGGGCGGCCCGGTCCCGGACCTCCTGCGGCAGGTCGGACAGCTCCTCGGCGCGTTCCGGCTCGCGCGCGGCCAGCTCACGCCACGCCTGGTCGGTGTCGAGCAACCGTGCCCTGCGCTCATCGACGATGACACGCTGGCCGGCCAGGAGCTGGTTGTACTTCCACGTCTGGGCGTGGATCTCCAGCAGCTGACCCTCCGTCACCCGCTGGCAGTGGGCGATGAAGTCGGCGATGCGCTTCGAGTCGATCCGGCCCTCCCCGTCCGGCTGCGCGGTGATCGGCTCCCCCGCCCCGCCAGCGGTGACGACGTCGTCCTCCAGGGAGACGAAGAACAGCGACAGTCCGGGATCACCCTGCCGGCCGGCGCGGCCACGCAGCTGGTTGTCCAGGCGGGAGGTGCGGTGCCGGGAGGTGCCGATCACGGCCAGCCCGCCGAGCTCGACGACCGCCTCCCGGTCGGCCTCGTCCGCCCCACCGAGGCGGATGTCGGTGCCGCGGCCGGCCATCTGGGTGGAGACGGTCACCCGCCCCAGGTCGCCGGCCTCGGCGATGATGCGCGCCTCCTCGGCGTCGTTCTTCGCGTTGAGGACGCTGACCTCGATGCCCAGTTCCTCGAGCGCCTCGGCGAGCATCTCGGATTCGGCGACGTCGTGGGTGCCCACCAGCACCGGCTGGCCGGTGGCGTGGAGGGCGGCGATCTCCGCGACGATGGCGCGGTTCTTCTCCGGCACGGTGGCGTAGACCCGGTCGGCCTCGTCGAAGCGGCGCAGTTCCCGGTTGCGGTCGATGACCGAGACTTCCAGTCCGTAGAACTGACGCAGCTGGTCGGTGGCCTCCACGGCGGTGCCGGTCATGCCGCAGACCATCGGGTAGCGACCCATCAGCGCCTGGAGGGTGATGGTGTCGAGGATGCGTCCACCCTCGGTGACGTCGAGGCCCTCCTTCGCCTCGACGGCGGCCTGCAGACCGTCAGGCCAACGCTGCAGGTCAGCCACGCGCCCCCGGGAGGCGTCGATGAGCGCCACCTTGCCCTCGGCGACCAGGTAGTGGATGTCTCGGATCAGCAGCGCGCGGGCGTGCAGCGCCAGGTTGACCTTCACCAGAGTGGATCCGATGTGTTCGTCGTCGTAGAGGGAGTCGATGTCCAGCGCCAGTTCGACGCGTTTGGCGCCGGCGTCGGTGAGAAAGACGTTCCGGCGGTCGTCGTCGATGGTGTAGTGCTCCTTTTCCCGCAGGTGGCGCACCACGTCGGTGATCTGCCCGGTGGCCTCCACGCCGGGCTGAGCACCGGCCAGCACCAGGGGCACCAGCGCCTCATCAACCAGCACGGAGTCGGCCTCGTCAACGAGTGCGACGTCCGCCGGGGCCTGCACGGCCTGCGAACGGTCAGTGATCTGCTGATCGCGCAGCACGTCGAAACCGATCTCGTTGACCGGCGCGTAGACCACATCCGCGGCGTAGGCCGTGCGACGCTCCTCGGGGGCGAGGGATTCGGTGACCGAGGAGACCGTCAACCCGAAGAACTCCACCAGCGGGCGCATCCATTCGGCGTCGCGGGCGGCGAGATAGTCGTTGACGGTCACCAGGTGCACCCGCTTGCCACTCAGGGCGAAACCAGTGGCGGCCATCGCGCCGACCAGGGTCTTTCCCTCGCCGGTGGCCATCTGGATCACGTCGCCCTCGAGCAGGCGCAGCACGGCCTGCGACTGCACGGCGAAAGGCTGCAGGCCCAGGGTGCGCTCCGACGCGACACCGAGGACGGCGAGGAAGTCCGCCGGCTCGCTCACCTCACCCGAGGCGGTGAGCTGTCGGGCCCGGTCGGCGAGAGCGACGTCGTCAAGCGCCGCCAGGTCCGAGGTCC
Organism: uncultured Corynebacterium sp.; assembly: GCA_964431055.1. Classification (GTDB taxonomy): domain Bacteria; phylum Actinomycetota; class Actinomycetes; order Mycobacteriales; family Mycobacteriaceae; genus Corynebacterium. The sequence goes on from CAYSIP010000033.1 coordinate 14,151, forward strand.
TGGCGCCCGCGGCGTCGACGATGGCGCGACTGCGTTTCTGGTCACGTCCGGACGTCGCCCCCATCGCCTTCCAGAACCAGTCGAATGCGCCCACGGCCTACCTCCGTTTTTCTTGTGGGTGTGTTTCGGTCCACCCTAATGGAACGATGTCCGCCCCCGGGGGCTGGTCTGCCCTATCCTTGGAGGGACTATTTCGGCCGACAGAAAGGTGTACTGAGCCTTGCATTCCGTGAGCGTCAAGCTTCCCTCGAGCCAGGGGACGACGATGACAGGCACCATTGATTTTCCGGACACTCCCCCGAAGGCGTACGCGATGTTCGCGCACTGCTTCACCGGATCCCGGTTCACCCCCGCCGCTGCACGGGTATGCAAGACCCTCGCTGAGTACGGGATCGCCTCCCTGCGCTTCGACTTCCCCGGCCTCGGGCAGTCCGAGGGCGAGTTCGCGGAGACGTCCTTCAGCTCGAACGTGGAGGACATCAAGTCGGCCTACGAGTGGATGTCGCAGCACTACTCCGCCCCGCAGCTGCTGGTCGGACACTCGCTGGGTGGTGCGGCGGCGCTGAAGGCGGGCACCAAGCTGCCGGGCCTGCGCGCCGTGGCCACCATCGGTGCCCCCTTCGACCCGGCACACGCGGTACTGCACTTCGCCGACCGGATCAAGGACGTCGACGACCAGGGTGCGGTCACGGTGGTGCTCGGCGGACGCGACATCGTCATCTCGCGCGCCTTCCTGGAGGACCTGGCCGACACCAACCCGGAGGCCTATCTGCCGATGCTGCGCCGGCCCCTGATGCTCGTCCACTCCCCGATCGACCAGACCGTCGGCGTGGAGAACGCCCAGAACATCTTCCGCAAGACCCGTTACCCCAAGTCGCTGGTCTCCCTCGACAAGGCGGATCATCTCTGCACCCGCCAGGGGGTGGCCCAGAAGGCCGGCCACGTCATCGGCAACTGGGTGCAGCAGTACCTGGTGCCCGAGTACACCCCGGCGCCGACGGACACGGACACCGCCATCGCCCGTCCCGCCGCTGGCACCCGCTTCGGCGACGTCGTGCACACCAACGGCCGCGAGTTGGTCACCGACCGCACCAAGGCCGCAGGCGGGAAGAACCGGGGCTTCAGTCCCACGGGCCTGCTCATGTCCGCCCTCGCCGCCGCCACCTCCCAGGCCGTGCGGGAAGCGGCCAGAGACATGCCGCTCGACGACGTCGAGGTCAGCATCATCAACGTCCTTGACTCGACCTTCGAGCGCAAGATCCACCTGAAGGGCGACCTGAACGACGAGCAGCGACGGGTTCTGCTGGAGGCCGCGAAGATCACCGACATCGAGGCGATGCTGCAGGGCGCGAACATCATGGACGTGTCCGGATGAGGACGGTGCTTGACGACGGCAAACGCTGTCCCTGTGGCACGGGCCTGACCTACGGTGGATGTTGCGGAAAATACCACGCCGGTGCAGTGGCCCCCACCGCGGAGACCCTGATGCGCTCCCGCTTCACCGCCTTCATGACGAAGGACACGGAGTACCTTCTGCGCACCTGGGATCCCGTCACCCGCCCCGCCGAGCTGTCGCTGGCCGACTCCCCCATCCGCTTCTACCGTCTGGACATCCTCGGCACCGAGGCCGGCGGCCCCTTCGACGAGACGGGCATGGTCGAGTTCGAGGCCCACTACAAGGGCGACGCCGTTGGATCCCAGCGCGAGCGTTCCACCTTCCGTCGCGTTGACGGGGCGTGGGTCTACTCGGACGGTGACGTGTCATAACCGGTTTCCACCCCCGTTGACCTGCTGATTAGCGTTAGCTGATCACACTGTTGTAACCTGAACCAGTCGCACCGCAGGTGTGGCGGCGGACTGTGGCGCAGCTTGGTAGCGCACTACACTGGGGGTGTAGGGGTCGCAGGTTCAAATCCTGTCAGTCCGACAAAGTGTTCGAATCCCTGACCTGATGGGGCAGGGATTTTCTTGTTTCTTCGCCTCTGAAGAGCAGTGACGATACGACGTCCCGTTTCCCTGGTCGCAGCCTCTGAGTTCAGGTGGAGGAGGCTGGCGCCGGCGAGGTTCGACGCGTGTGCCCCCTCGACCGCGACGCCCGGTGGCTTGCCCCGACGGAATTCAGCCTCACCGCCACCCTCAGAAGAGGCACCACATCAATTACGCCGCTCCCCCACCCCGTGGTGCGGAATCAGCTCGCCCGCCCATCTTCCGGAGATATCAGCGACGGTCCGGGACCAATCGCTGCCGAGAAGTGAGCGGTACGGGCAGGGTGGATTACTGCTGGGGCTGGTGCATTCCCTGGAACATCCAGGGGACCACCCCGAAAGTTGCCGCTAAGAGTCTGATCGTTGCGGCCGACGACTCCGGTTCTGAAACCGGGACCTCGGCGGTGATGTGAGCGGTGCTGGATTGAACGGGATTCACGGGACTCCTTGCTGGAGAAGCGGTGGGGGGTGTCTGAGTGCGTCATAGACACAACCGAATCGCAGCCCGAAAACGTTACTGCGGGGGTCCCACGGTAACGCCGGTTCCGCTCTCCCCCGCCCCCGCTCAACCCAGGAACGCCTTGTCCGAGAGCGTTGCCCCCTTGATCTTGGTGAACTCGCTGAGCAGGTCAGGCACAGTGAGTTTTTCCTTCCGGGCCTGGTCCGCCTCGTAGACGATCCGGCCCTCGTGCATCATCACCAGCCGATTTCCCAGGCGGATGGCCTGCTCCATGTTGTGGGTGACCATCAGGGTGGTCAGCCCACCCCGTTCGACGATGCGCTGGGTCAGGGTGGTCACCAGTTCCGCCCGTTGAGGATCGAGGGCGGCGGTGTGCTCATCGAGCAGCATGATCTTCGGGTGGGTGAACCCGGCCATGAGCAGAGACAAGGCCTGGCGCTGGCCACCGGAGAGCAGGCCGACCTTCGCGGTCAACCGGTCCTCCAGCCCCAGCTCCAGGGTCGCCAGTTCCTCGACGAAGCGGTCGCGGCGTTTGCGTGTGAGCCCGGGCCCCGGGCCGCGGCGCTGCCCGCGCAGCAACGCCAGCGACAGGTTTTCCTCGATCGTCAGGTTGGGGGCGGTCCCGGCCAACGGGTCCTGGAAGACACGGCCCACGTAGCGGGCGCGTCTGTGCTCCGGCAACCGGTTGATGCGTGACCCGTCGATCTCGACGTCCCCGGAGTCGACGCTCAACCGTCCGGAGACCGCGTTGAGGAGCGTGGACTTGCCGGCGCCGTTGGAACCGATGACGGTGACGAAATCCCCCTCCGACAGGGACAGGCTCAGATCGGCCAGGGCGCGGCGTTCATTGACGGTGCCGGGGAAGAAGGTCTTGGACACGTTCTTGACTGTCAGCATGCTCAGGCCTCTTTCTGGCTGCCGGCCCCGGCGCCGACCGCGACGCCGTCCGGCTCCGGGACAGCGTCGCGGGCGCGTTCGGCGGGGTGTCGGTTGAAGCGCCCCGCGATGCCTTTCCACCGCGGAATGAGCAGCGCCGCGATGACCAGCAGGGCGGTGATCAGCTTCATGTCGTTGGGGTTCAGGCCGACCTCGAGGGCGGCGAAGATGATCATTCGGTAGACCACGGCGCCGACGATGACCGCGAAGACCGCGACCGACAGCCAGCGCTGTCCGAGGATCGCCTGGCCCAGGATCACGGAGGCCAGGCCGACGAGGATG
>CAYSIP010000034.1:0-17712 GCA_964431055.1 uncultured Corynebacterium sp.
GGAAGGAGATGACCTGGCCGACCGGGGCCGGGCCGGTGTTCTGACCGGTGTTCTGGGTGGTGCCCGGGGCCGGCTGCTGGGACGGGCCCGGGGCCTGGCCCTGCTGCGGTGCGCTCGGGGCCTGTGCGGCGCCGCCGCCCTTGAGACCGCAGCGGTTGGCGGCCTCGTCGACGCGATCGAGGGCGGAGCGGATCTCGCCGCCACGCGGGTGCACCACGGCAAGCGCACGGGCCTGGTTGGCGATGGAGTTGTACTCGGACTCGTTGGTCCAGTAGTCCTCGGCCTGCGCGCAGCTGATCTGGCCGGCGGGCAGACGGTTGAGGGCGTCGTCGACGATGTCGGCGGAGGCGGTGGCGGGGACGGCGGTGGCGAGAACGGCGGCCAGGCCGGCGGTGGCCAGGCCCGTCTTCACGGAACGGCGGGAAATGATCGACATACCCCCAACTATGACACGGATGGGGCGGATGAGCACGGTTGGGCAGTTCATCCCCTTCTTTTCCGTGGCAAATCAACCTTTCCGCCTCCGGTCCGGAAATCGCCTAGTCTGAAATGTGAATCACATGTTTGGTCCTTGGCACACTGAATCACGGAAAGGCCGCATCATGCGCCGTATTCTCACCACCTTGACCACTCTCGCCCTGGCAGCCTCGCTGGTCGTGCCGGCTCAGGCCCAGGATCAGGACAACTTCGACGGCGGGCGCGCCCTGGGCGGTTCCAGCCAGGTCGTCCCCCGGGGCTTCTCCAGCGACAACCCGCTGCCCGAGATCGACCAGAAGGTCGATCTCGAACGTTACGCCGGGAAGTGGTACCAGGTCGCCGCACTCCCGCAGCCCTACACCCTGCAGTGCGCGCACGACACCACCGCCGAATACGAGGTGCTCGACGAGCAGACCATCTCCGTGCGCAATTCCTGCGGCACCCTCATCGGCCCCGACTCCGTGATCGACGGCGCCGCCAGCATCCGCTCCGACGCATCTCTGCGCGTCAACTTCCCCGGCGTGCCCTTCCAGGATGAGAACGGCCCCACCAACTACCGGATCACCTACCTTGACGAGGACTACAACCTCGCGGTGGTCGGCGATCCGGACCGCCTCTCCGGTTTCGTCCTCTCCCGCACCCCGGACCTGAGCCCGCAGCAGTGGTCACAGGTCCGCCAGATCGTGGAGTCCCGCGGCTGGTGGTCCTGCTCATTCCTGACCGTGCCGATGGCCGGCGGGCGCGGCGACGTCGTGCCGCTGTGCACGCAGTAATCGGCTGAACCCGGGGTTCGTCCCCGATCCGAGTCAAGCTGCGGGATGCGTCCTCCATCCCGGGGAAGTCGGAGGCAGTGCAGGCGAGCGACGCTTGTCGACGCTCCCGCCTGGTGGCGTCAGGCCGCCGCGGCAGGGCTGCGGCGGGTGCCAGCCGCAGCCACCAGCACGGCAGCGACGGCCAACAGGACCGTGGTGACGATCAGGGCGGAGCCGAAGGCGTCGGAGAGGCTCGCACCGTCGGCCAGGCGGGTGGCGTAGATGGAGCCGATGACCGCCGGGCCGAGCGCGCCGCCGATCTGGCGCAGGACGGTGTTGGTGGCCCCTGCCATCCCGGCCTGTCGCAGCGGGACGGAGTTCACCGCGACCGTCGCCACGGAGGCGAACATGATGGCGACGGAGACGCCGAAGAGCATCAGGCGCCACACCACGTCCACATGTGGGCTGGACTCGTCGGTCAACGAGATGAGGAAGGCACCGACCGCGGCGAGCAGCAGACCGGTCACCAGCGCGAGGTGGGCGGGCAGCTTCACCAGGACCCGGCCGACGAGGGGGGCGGTGATGAACGCGGTACCCGGGATGAACACGATGTAGGTGGCGATCCCCAGCGGGGTGAGGTTCTTGGCCGAACCCAGGAACAGAGCCAGCAGGAAACCGACGCCCACGACGGAGAACAACGCCATCATGGCGGCGAAACCGGCCGCCGAGAAACCGGGATTGCGGAAGACCCGCAGGTCCATCAGTGGGGCGTCGGTGTTCGCCTCCCGGTAGATGAACAACACCAGGAAGATGACGCCGACCGCGTAACCGACGAGCGCGGGCACGGACAGCCAACCCTGCGCGCCACCCTGGATCACGCCGAAGATCAGGCCGATGATGGCCAGAGTGGCGAAGAGCTGGCCGGGAACGTCCATGCCCGGCTTCGAGGTCGGGGACTCCGGGATGGCGGTCTGTGTGATGACGGCGATGATCACCGCCGCCAGGAAACTGGGCGCGAAGATCCAGCCCCACGAGCCGACCTCGAGGATGAGGCCGCCGACGATCGCGCCCGCGGCCAGGCCGCCTGTGGTGCCTGCACCCCAGAGCGCCATGTACGGTCCGCGCTTACGGGGATCAGGCACGGCCATGGCGATGGTGCCGAGTGTGGTGGGCAGCAGCGCGCCGCCACCCAGACCGGACAGCGCCTGGCCGGTCCACAGCAGTGGCATCGCGAAATCACCGGCGAGGGAGGAGAGACCGCCGAGCAGTGAACCGGCGGCCATCAGCCACAGGGCGGTAACCATGACCCGGCGGCGCCCGATGTTCTCGGCAATCACACCGGCCGAGAGGACGGCCGCGGCCATGGCGAGGATGTAGATGCTCTGCACCCACTGCAGGCCGGCGGTGGAAGAACCGGTGTCGGCGGCGATGGTGGTCAGCGACACCGAGACGAGGTTGATGGGCAGCTGGGCCATCATCACACTGAGGACGGCGACGGACACCACTCTTCTGATCGAGGGCTGCTGTTGTTCCGGGGAGGTGGACGTGTTCATGGAGCCGATGCGACTGCTTTCAGGTTCAGGGATGTCAGGACCCATGCATGATATGCCCGCCCCCGCAACCTCGCGGGAGCAGGATCAGGCGAAACCGCTGACCGGTAACTCTTTTGGGGACGGTGGTCGACGGTGGTCCAACGGCCCCGTCTCCGGATACCCCGGAGGAAATAACGGGCCGGGCCGATGAAGGCGATGATGGCGGCCCAGCCCTTCCTGAACCCGGGGACCTCGGTGGCCGACCGGACGGCGAGGCCGATCCAGGCGGTGAGGACCGGCGTGAAATCAACAGCGACCCTCCGCCCCCGGGTGAAACGAGGGAGGAGGGTCGCCGGAGACTGGCTCCGGTCGGATCAGCCCCGCAGAGACTTCAGCGCCCCAGCCCAGGCGGTGACCTGGGCGAAGACTTCCTGGAGGGCCTGCGTGGCGCCCTCGGTGGGCCGGAAGGTGGACATGTCGGCGAAGTCGGTGCTAAACGGCAGGAACACCTGGGCCCGGACGTCGGCCATCTGCAGCTCCGCCGCGATCAGGCGCCACGCCTCCACGGCGCGGGTGCCGCCCGCGCTGCCGTAGCTGACGAAGCCGATGGCCTTGTTGTTCCACTCGGCGTACAGGTAGTCGACGGCGTTTTTCAGGGCGGCGGGCACGGAGTGGTTGTACTCCGGGGTGACGAATATGTAGCCGTCGAAGGAGGCGACCTTCTCGGCCCACCGCTTCGTGTGGTCCTGGGAGTACTGGCCCATCGCGGGTGGCAGGGGCTCATCCAACAGGGGCAGGTTGAAGTCGGCGATGTCGACGAGCTCGAACTCGGCGGCGCTGCCCTTGGGAGCGTGCTCGTACACCCACTGGGCGACGTCCTCGGCATTGCGGTTGGGGCGGGTGCTTCCGACGATGATGGCGATGCGGGTCATGCTGGTTCCCTCCTGAGTTCCGTTTCCGGGTGGACGTCCCCCACGCTAGCCAGATGCGCGGATCCCCGCGTGTTATGCGTCATATATGAGCGACGCGGTGTTCACGGCCGGTGTCGCAGACCCACGCGAAGATGGACGCGCAATTCTTCGGCCCGGCATCATCGCAGGTCAGAGGTCTGTTGCTGGTGGTTCTCCCGGGGTTTGCGTGGGCGGGCGACAACGGGGGGGGACGACGAGCGGCGAAACCCTGCTCAGCCCGCGTACCCCAACGGCCGATGGATGCGCATGCCCACCCGGTCACCGACCGACGGGCGCGCACCCGAGACCCCAGCCCGGAACCGATGCCCGGAGACCGTCTCCAGGGTCACGCTGTAATCCCCGCCGGCGAACAGCACCGACATGATCTGCGCGGGCACTGAATCAGGTGAACCGTCCGCCACCACCTCGACGGCCGCGGGCAACACCGCCAACAGCATCGGACCGGCGCCGGGAATCCCGTCGATGTCCGCCAGCGGCCACGTCAGGCCCAGCGACGGGCAGGTGACGCGGGTATCGTCACGCTCCGCGTCGAGCACCGTGGCGTCCGCGATGAAGGCGGCGACCTGCGCGGTGGCGGGGCGGCGGACCAGCTCCCACGGTTCGGCGATCTGCTGGACACGACCGTCCATGAGCACCACCACGCGGTCGGCGATCGACAACGCCTCGGTGCGGTCGTGGGTGACGTGCACCGCGGTGAGCCCCTCGCGCCGGGTGAGGGTGACGAGCTCGCGACGCAGACTGTCGCGCAGCGGCTCGTCGAGGGCGGAAAGGGCCTCATCGAGCAACAGCACCGTCGGATCGGCGACGATCGCGCGCGCCAGGGCCACGCGTTGGCGCTGCCCACCCGACAAGCTCGCGGGATTGCGCTTTCCGAAGCCGTCCAGGCCCACCAGTGACAGCGCCCGCTCGACGCGCGCGGTGCGTTCCCGTTTGTCGACGCCGCCCTGTTTCAGCGGGTACGCCACGTTGGCGGCCACCGACATGTGCGGCCACACCGCGTGCTGCTGGAAGACCATGCCCATCCGGCGGCGCTCGGGCGGCACCCGGGTGAAGTCCTCGCCACCGATGGCCACGTGCCCCTTCGTCGGGGAGAGGAAACCGGCGATGGTGCGCAGCAGCGTCGTCTTCCCCGAACCGGAGGGGCCGATGAGCACGACGAACTCCTCCTCGGCGACGGAGACGTTGATGTCGCTGAGCGCCACGGTGCCGTCGGGGAAGGTGACGGTGACGTCGCGGATGTCGATCGCGGGATGGACGGCCATGGTCACGGCTCCTTTACTGCGGCACCTTCGGCGCGCGCACGGTCAGGCCCAGCGCGATGACGCCGATGAGGGCGAACATCAGCGACAGGGCGGAGGCCTGGTTGTAGTTTCCGGCCTGCTGCAGGTTGAACACCTGCACGCCGAGGGTCGTGGTGCCCGGTGCGATGAGCAGGATGGACACCGTCAGCTCGCGGACGGCGGTGACGGCGACGAGCACCGCGCCGGAGACCGCGGCCGGGATGGCCATGGCGCCGGTGGTGCTCAGCAGGGCGCGCACCGGGCCGGCGCCGCTGATGCGGGCGGCCTCCTCCACAGCCAGGGGGGTGTTCTGCAACGGGGCACGCACGGCCTGCAGCACCAGGGCGGTGAAGGCGCAGACATATGCGCCGAGGATCACCCACATGGTGTTGTAGGTGCCGGTGTAGCGACCCAGGATCAGCCAACCGACGCCGATGATCAGGCCGGGCAGGGCGGTGGGCAGCAGCACCACCAGCGTCAGCGCCGTGTTGCCGAACAGCCTCGTGCGGGTGACCAGCAGGCCGATCAGCCAACCGAGCACGCCGCAGATCACGGCCGCGGACGCCGCGAGGGTGACGGAGTTGGTGAAACCGTCGATCACCCGCGGGTTCGCCAGTGCGGCCTGGAAGTTCGCCAGGGTGACCGTCTCGGCGGTGAAGGGAATGCCCGGCGCCGGGAGCAGGGCACGGTAGGCCAGGCCGCCGATCGGGGCGAGGGTGACGGCCAGACCGCCGATCCACGCGACCGCGGTCACCGGGCCGCGCGCCTTCCCGAGGTCGAAGCGCAGGGCCTGGCCGGTGTCCTGCAGTTTCGACGACGCCCACAGGGCCACCAGGTAGTCGGCCGTCACCGCGCCGATGCCGAGGAAGAGCAGCACCACGCCGATCGTCGAGACGACCTGCAGCGGGTTGTCCACGGTGCCGGATTCCATGAAGCGGTAGATCATGGTCGCGAGCGTCTCGAAGCGGGCGGGCGAACCCAGCAGCGCCGGGATGCCGAAGTCGGCGAGGTTGGCCACGGCCGTGAGGGTGAAGGCGCTGAGCAGGGCCGGCCGCAGGAGCGGGAGCGTGATGGTGCGCAGCACGGTGACGGTGCCGGCCCCGGCGATCCGCGCCGCCTGCTCCAGGTCCGAGGGGATGGAGCGCAGCGCACTGGCCACCACCACGTAGACCGTGGGATAGGAGTGCAGGATCAGCAGCACCGTCACCCCGTCGGCGCCGTAGATATTCCACACCTGGGCGCCGAAGAACCGGTTGAGACCCTGGTTGGGGCCGAAGAGCTGCAACCACGCGATCGCCCCGATGAACGGGGGGATCAGCAACGGGGACAGCAGGAACAGGCGCAGTATCCCGGTGCCGCGGGCGTTGGTGCGGTCGAGCAGCAGAGCGATGGCGGTGCCGATGACCACCGCCCCGATCGCGGACAACAGGGTGGTGTACGTGGAATTCCACACGGCGGTGCCCAGGCCCTGATCCAGCAGGACCGGGATCTGGTTGCCGCCGATGGCCAGTCCCACGACCAGCGCGAGAGGGGTGATGAACAGTCCGAGGACGATCAGCCACACCCCGACGCGCAGCATAGACACGGAAGAGAGCAGTCGCACGATCGAAGGTTAGTTCATGGCGGACTGGAACAGTTCGACGGCCGCGTCCTTGTCGTCGGTGACCACCTGCAGATCCGGGGTCATCAGGGCGATCTCGGACAGTTCCGGGGTGCCCTCCGGCGTGCCGACGTCCTCGCGGACCGGCAGGTAGGCCTGCTCGACGGCCAGCTGCTGGCCCTCTTCGGAGAGCAGGAAGTTGATGTAGCGCTCCGCGGCCTCCTTGTTCTCCGAGTTCTCGAACACGCCAGCCGGCTCGGTGATGTAGGGCGCACCCTCGGTCGGGTAGACCGCCTCGATGGGTGAACCGGCGTCGGCCAGGTCACGGACCAGGTAATCCACCACGACGCCGACCGGGTGACCGCCGCCGGCGATCTCCTGGGAGGTCGGGCCGTTGGACTGGGCGATCATCGGCTGGTTCTCACCGAGGGCGTTGATCCAGTCCTCGCCAAGCTGAGCGTCGTTCTTCCACACCGAGGCGTTGAAGGCCGCAGCGCCGGAGACCGCCGGGTCGGGCATGACCAGCCGGCCGGCGTACTTCGGGTCAGTCAGATCGGCCCAGGACTGCGGGACCTCGGCTTCGTCGACGACGTCGGTGTTGTAGGCGATGACCGTCGGGATGACGCGGGTGCCCACGTAGAAGTTCTCCTCGTCGACGGCCTCCTCGATCAGGGCGGAGGTGTCCACGTCCTGCAGTTCCGCCAGATCACCTTCGGCGGCGTAGGACTCGAAGGTCGGGGCGTCAGCCGCCCACAGCACGTCGGCCTCGACTCCGCCGGAGGCCTTTTCCGCGGCGATGCGGGCGCTCAGGTCACCGGTGCCGGCGCGATAGACCTCGACCTCGATGTCCGGGTTGGCCTCCATGAACGCGGCGTTGATCTCGTCGACTTTCTCCTCGGGCTCGGAGGTGTAGACCGTGAGAGTGGTGGTTTCGTCGGTGGCGGCCGGTTCGGTGGTGCCGTCGGCGGTGTCCTCGGTCGGTTCCGCGCAGGAGGCCAGCAGGACGGCGGAGGCGCCGATGACCGCGGCCGAGAGGGTGGTGCGGCTGCGGAGGAGGGTGAGGGAGCGCATGAGGAGACGTCCTTTTGTATCGGAGAGTACAAACAGCGACTAATGATGACACGAACTCAAAGGTTCCGCAGGATGAGTGGCGGGGAGTGGGCCGCAGGGCCCGGTTTTTGGATGGTAGCGGGCCCGTCACCGGCGGAGGAAAGTCCCATTTTAGGTCAAACGCCGATGTGGAGGAGGTCGCCTCACCAGCCACGTGGTCAGCCTCGATGGAAGATGCCCGGAGGGTGGATGGTCTGTGCAAGGCGGGCTGCGGGGTACGAAGCGTGGGGTGGCGCCCCGGCACCGCCCGTAACGGTGATGGTGCTGACCAGGATGACAGTGAGCGTCCGGGAGGATCCGCCTACAGGACACAGCATCACCAAAACCATGACCGGGAGGATCGGTTGGATTCGTTTTCCCCTGGGATCGGGAGTTCTCGCCGGCCCGGTGGGTACTGAGATTGTCTCGCCGTGGCTTCAACCGGGGACGGTGGGGTCTTCTGCCCGTCTGGGGACCAGGAGGGCCGCCCCATTTCTGCGCACCAGACAGGACGCGCCAGCAAGCATCATGCCCAACCCCAGGAACGTCACCAATCCCAGGAGGATGATCGGTTGGCCGGCAAAACGCAGCATGTACAGGTACATGGCTAACCCGATCACGATGTAAGAGATGTCGAACCAGGCCACACGCAGGCGAATGAACAGCAGGGGAACCCCCACGACCAGCGCGATGCACCCCGTCAGGACCGCGTTCTCCCCGTCGATATGGTTGGAGGTGAGCGGGCCCTGATAGATCCGTTGAGCGATCAGCCCGCCGATGACGAAAAGCGCCTCGGGGATGGGGAGGTTCCATCCGCGGGCCGAGAAAAGTCGCCGATCAGGTGGGGCCATGACCTCACCCTAGAAGCGTTCCGGGGCCCTGTCGGCGAGATCACCAGACTGATCAATCCCTAGGGGCATCAAGGGGCCACAGTCTGTCTTCGATAGGTCGAACACTCGCACGACACGCCCTGGAACAGGGCCCACGGCGGTTGGGTAGCCGTGCCGCCTGCCAGCACACTCGCAGACACTGTGGTGTGTAGTACTTAGCCTGAAGGCATGACCCCTAGTGACAAGGCTTATTTCATCCGTGGCGAAACCACCGAGCGTGGTGGAGTCACGTACCGAGAATTCATCCCGACATCTCACACGGCTAGTCCCTGGGGGGAAGACTTTCAGCACGGGGCTCCGCCCGCGGCGTTGATAGCCCATGTTCTTGAGCTCGGGGCGGAAGAGGCAGGACTATCTGTGTCACAGGGAAGGTTCACCCGGGTCACGACTGATATCCTCGGCGCCGTTCCGTTAAGTCCCCTGATCGGCTCCGCCCGCGTCATTCGTCCTGGTCGGAGGATCAGTTTACTGGAGGCTACGATCCAGGATCCGAAAACTGGCCGGGATGTGGTGCGCGGTTCCGCGTGGTGGATTCACACCCAAAATCTCCCGGAATTACAGCGTGAGCTTGCCCCCGCCATGCTTGGCCCGGACCGTGCCAAGCATGACGAAGATTTCTTCCGGCGCTGGGGTGGGGCCTACATCGACACAATCGAGGTGCGCACCACTTCTCCGGCAACCCGTACGGATGTATCAGCATTCTCTGACGTTCCAGATATGACCGGAATCCTGCCTGAAGTATGGGCCGGGGGCCCCGCCTATTGGCTTCGCACGGAACTTCCTGTTGTGGCTGGTCAGGAGGATAGCCCCTGGATGATGACGACAAAGCTCGTGGACTCGGCGAACGGGCTTGGAACAGGGTTATCCCCCGGGGAGTGGAATTTCATGAATGTTGACACCACTGTGTATCTCCACCGCCTTCCCGTGGGGGAATGGATCGGCGTCCTCCCCGACTCCAATTACGGCCCCGACGGCACCGGTGTGACTGTCACCCGCATCTACGACACCACCGGACCGGTGGGAACCGCGAACCAGTCGATAATGCTCATTCGGAAGTGATCTTGTGGGGCACGGCTGCAAAATTGCGTTTTGAGCCCGCTTCATGAAACTTCCGCCCAACGTGTGCTTCGATTTTCGGAATGGGGCGTAGCCTACATTCGCTGTCTGCGACAGCACCTGGCCTCGACGGTGCCGGGATCGCCACCCGCCACCGGGGGAGCACGGTGTCCTGTCTCACAGCGTGGAGCTAGGCTGGCGACAGCCCGCCTGTATTCCACCGCGCCTTAAGGACCAACAGCGACATGAAGATCCACTACGGACGAATCAACGAATCCTTCCATCAGGTCGCCGCGGCCGTCGTCGAGGAGGTGTTGCTGCGCCTCGGCCACGAGGTCGTGGTCCATGAGGGGCCGCACCCGGAGATGTACCCGAAGCTCGCCAGTGGGGAGCACCAGCTGTTCGCCGACGCCTGGTTGCCGGGGGGACACGCCATGTACTGGGCCGATATCAAGGACTCGGTCACCAATATCGCCCCGCTGTACGGCGACGCCAAGTTCTTCTGGGCGGTGCCCGATTACATGGATGCCACGATCACCTCACTGGAGGACCTCGCCCGTGAGGAGGTCGCCGACGCCTTCACCACCCGTGTCGTGCAGGGCACCGGTTCGTACGCCGGCCTGACCGTCATGGGCAACGACCTGTTGACAACCTATGGGCTCGATGCGCTGGGATGGGAGCAGCCGTCCGGTGACATCAACAAAGTCATCGACACGGTGAACACCCGTATCGAGGCCCGCGAGAACTTCGTCACCCCGCTGTGGCAGCCGATGTTCCTCAACGAGGCTCACGACCTGCGCCCGCTCGCTGATCCGAAGGGCGCCTTCCCTGCCCCGGATGAGGCCTGCCTGCTGGCGCACAACGATTTCTGGGCCGAGTGCGATGAGCACACCCGCGAGGTGCTCCAACGCATCCGCTTCACCGCTGCAGACGTCAACGAGATGGACCTGTACGTGCAGCGCGATGGGCTCGACATTCTGCCGGCGGTACGCCGGTGGGCGGACAACCACCCCGGGACGGTGGAGGCATGGTTGAAGGAGTAGGTGCGATCACCTGGGGAGCACTCGTTTAAATCGTGTAGCGGGGGAGCATATCTATGGAGCAGCACGAGGTGAGAGTGCTCTTGCAGAGTTGAGGTGCTGACGGGGTGGGCGTGACATGACTGCGCCCCATGGGGGGACTTCTGGGAGCTGGGCGTGTTCGTCACACCCTTTACCGCCATGTCTCACCCATCGGTGAGTTGCGTGAGGACGGGAAACTGCTTTCCAGCACCTGATTGCTGGGCGGTGGAGCCGGGAGCCCGCGCAGTTGTGCCCCTGGGCGCCAGACGCTCCACTCGTTACCGCGAGACGCGGATGCGGAAGATCAACGCCGACGAATGGGCGGTCACAGGCAGTTCCCGAGGACGCGCCGGTCTCACGTCCACCCTCAGGAGGTGTGCATCCCGGGCCTGGGCCGTGTCCACCGTGAGCCGGACTCCAGATGCTTCTCCCTCCATGCCCGCGCATGCGGTTGATGTCCACCGCTACCTGCCTGGTGGTTACGCGGGCCTCGACAGACGGGCAGACGACCCTAGGAGATATTCACAGCAACGGGCGCAGAGGCCTCAGAGCTGCTTCCGTCACCCTCGCCATGGGATGGCGGTCGCGCCACTCAGGTGAGCTGAGTTCTTCACAATGCTGGGCGTCGCTTTCGAAGATCTTCTCCATCTCAGCGGCGAATCCCGGGTCGATGATCTCGACGTTGGTCTCGTAGTTGAAGGTCAGCGACAACCGGTCGATGTTGGCGGTGCCCACGGTGGACCATTCGCCGTCGATCGTGGCTATCTTCGAGTGCGTCATGCTGGTGGCGTAGAGCAGAATGGTGACGCCGGCGTCCAGCAGCTGTCCGAAGAAACCGCGGGAGACCCAGTCGGCCAGAACATGGTTGGAATCCTTCGGGACCATGACGCGCACATCGACGCCGCGCTCAGCAGCTTCGATCAACGCGCGAAGGATCTGCTGGTCCGGGATGAAATACGGGGTGGTCACCCAGATGTGGTCGTGTGCCCTCTCCAAAGCCTGCAGGTACATATTACGAATGGGGTAGGACAGCTGGAGCGGCAGATTGGCGGCCACGCGGATCTCCGGATTCCAGGCGTGTGGAGGGATCCAGTCGATCTGCTCGTCAGGCTCGCGGTCCTCGTTCCAGACCCGGACGATCGAATGGCGCAATCCCCATACGTCAGGGCCGCCTATCCGCAGGTGGGTGTCGCGCCAATGCCGGGCATACAGAGAACCGATGTTGTACCCGCCCACGAATGCGTCGACGTCATCGACCACCAGAACCTTGGAGTGGTTGAACCCGGTATAACGCAACGGACCCTTCCAGAACTTCCTGCCGATGACGGGCAGGCGGGAAACATGGACCTTCTCCGATAACTGGCGGTAAAAAGAACGGGGGACGATCAGATTCGCGAAGCCGTCATAGAGGAGCCGTACCTCCACCCCACGCTGGGCGGCTGCGTTGAAGGCGTCAATGAACCGCTGTCCCACCTCGTCGTTCTTCCAGATGTAGGTCTCCATCAGGACGGAGTCCCGGGCAGAATCGATGGCCTCGAGCATTTCGTCGTAGAGCGAGGTGCCGTCCGTGTAGATGTTCAAGGTCGACCCTCCCACCGACGAGTGGAAGGTACCTGGACGCGGGGCCTCACGTTTCCTGCGGCCGCGCTGTTTCACCAGATCCAGGGTCATCACGGAGGCGGTCGCCACGGCCGGAACCGCGAGGGAGATCCCGGCCGCGAGAGAGCTGGCCCTGAACAAAGCAGGCCCAGGATTCCGACGGAATTTCAGCCACGAAGTGCTCATCGCTTCACCTTAGCAACGTCCTGCGGGCGCGTGGGGCCGGATGAACACGGCGAAACCGGTTCGCCAAACCCCGCTCACCTGGGTCAACCAGCGGATACCGGTGCCTCCCACACGCCGCCGTGCCGGGTTCAGGCCCCCACGAACCGGCGCACCAGCGAGTCGTAGGCGCGCACCGTCAGATCGAGGTCCTCGAGCTCGAGATGTTCATCGTGGGAGTGCAGCTGGGAGAACACGTCGGCCAGCGTGCGCTCGCGGCCGTGGAGGGCGAAACCATAACCCACCCCACCCATGCGGCGGCCGAAACGCAGGTCGGAACCACCCGCGGAGATCGTCGGGATGACGGGCACGCCGGGGAAGAATTCCGCGAACGTGGCCAGGATGGCGTCGTACAGCGGGCCGGAGGTGGGGGAGACGGTGGCCTCCTCAGAGATCAGCCGCTCGATGCGCACCTCGTCGGCCAGGTCGCCCAGGCCCTTGAGCAGCACCTCGTCCACGTCGTCCTGCGTCATGCCGGGCAGGGGGCGGATGTCGAGCTCCAGGTAGGCACTCGAGGGCAGCACGTTGATTGCCCCGCCGGCGCGCAGCACGGTCGGGGAGATGGTCAGGTGGCTCATCGCGTCGGCGTAGGCGGCCAGGCGACCGAATTTCTCGTAGGCCGCCGGGTCCGTGCCATGGAGCAGGGCCTGCTCCGTGGTCTCGTCGAAGTGGAAGGCGCGCACGAAGCCCTGCCAGATCTCGTCCGAGCTGACCGGGGTGCGGATCGCGGCGATGCGCCGGGCCACCTCACCGATCTTGACCACGGTGAAGTCCTTGCCGAAGGGATTGGAGCCGTGGCCGGCGTCGCCGTGAACGTGGATACGACGCTGCGCGGCGCCCTTCTCCCCGACGACGACCACCAGGGCGTCGGTGCCGTCGGCCACCGGCAGGTGGGAACCACCGGTCTCCGAGAGGGTGTTGCGCCAGGAGAACGCCTCCGGATGCTCCTCGGACAGCCACTTGCCGCCCAGCCCGCCGCGAGCCTCCTCATCGGCGATGCCCACGAACGTCAGCGTGCCCTTCGGTCGGCCGCCGTGCGCGAGCTCGCGGGTGACCGCGGCCATGGAGGCGGTGATGAACAGCATGTCCATCGCACCGCGGCCGTAGACGCGGCCGTCGATGATCTCGGCGCCGAAGGGCTTGGTGGTCCAGTGCTTCCGGTCCACGGGCACGACGTCGGTGTGACCGAGCAGGGTCAGTGGCTCCGCGTCCGGATCGGTGCCGGGAACGGTGACGACGATCGACGTGCGGTCCGGCCGCGGTTCGTAGCGGGTGATCTCCACGTTCGGCACCCCGGCGAAGAACCGTTCAAGGGTGTCGGCGCTGCGGATCTCCTGGCCCGAATCCGGGGTCAGGTCGTTCACGCAGGCGTTGCGGATCATCTCCTGCAGGAGGGTCAGGGTGTCGTCGTAGAGGGTCATGGCCTCCACCATAAGTGGCCGTGCCGTCGTCGAGCGCGCGGCAGCGGGGGTTCAGGGTGGGGGAATCAAGCTCACCGGGACTTACCTGGATCTGGCCGACCGGGCCGAAACCTCCCTCAACCAGCTGCCGAAGCTTCCCCCTGAGCAGCTCAACGCCCACCCGGACGGCCACCCCAACCCCCTTCACCTGGTTGCTGTGGTACTCCGGCCGCGTGCTGGACGTCATGCTGGTCCCGGCCTCCGGTGGGGAGCAGGTGTGGGGGGCGCAGGGCTTCCGCGCACGTTTCAGGCTCGGCCACGCCGGCGACCCGCACGGCTTCGGTTACGGCGAAGAGCAGGCTGCCGCGGTCGTCGTCAATGATTCCCAGTTGCCGGTCACCTACCTCGTCGGCATGCCGGAGCTGGGAAGGTGACCCGGGCCCCGCTGAAAGATGACGCGCCACCCCCGAAATTCCGGGGATGGCGCGTGGCTCCGTGGTGTCGCGCGGTGCCGCGGAGCTAGCTGTAGCGGGAGCGGAGGGCCAGCCAATTACCCAGGGATTGGATTCCCTGGACGACGATGACGAGGATGATCACCGTCGCGACGATCGCGAAGGTGTCGAATTGCTGGTAACCGTAGGAGATCGCCAGGTCGCCCACTCCACCCCCGCCGATCGTGCCGGCCATCGCGGTCGCCCCGATCAGACCCACGGTGGAGGTGGTCAGTGCGAGGATGATCGACGGCCTGGCCTCCGGGAGCATGAAGTACCGGATTGTCTGCCAGGTCGTGGCGCCCATGGATTCGGCGGCCTCGAGGATGCCGGGTTGCACCTCCAACAGGGAGGATTCGATCAGGCGCGCGATGAATGGGGCGATGTAGATCGTCAACGGCACCAGGGCCGCCGTCGTTCCGATCGAGGAGCCGACGATCAACCGGGTCATCGGCACGATCGCCACCATCAGGATGATGAAGGGGATCGAACGGATGATGTTGACCACGAAGTTCGTCACGCCGTAGACCATCCGGCTGGGGCGCAACCCGCCCGGGCGGGTCAACACGAGCAGCAGAGCGAGGGGAATGCCCGCCAGCGCACCGATGAACAGCGAGACACCCACCATGTAGAGGGTTTCCCAGCCGGCGTCGATGTACTGTCCGACGCTCACGCGGGTGTCGAGTACTTCCATCCAGTCGTTCACCTACAGCACCTCCACAGATAGTCCGTCACGGTTGTTCATCCAGGTCATCGCCTCCGAGACGGCCGGCGACTCCCCGTGCAGACCGAGCACCAGTGTGCCCACTGTCGTGTGGCGCAGCGGGGCGTCTGAGGCGTGCAGCAGAGAGGCAGCGACGTCGAAATGCGCGGCCAGTTCACCGATGACCTCGCGTGCTGCGCCACCGGTGTGCACGATCCGGACGACGGTGCCGGCCCGACCGTCGCGCACCTCCTCGGCCAGGGAATCGGGCAGGCGCTGCGGGACGACCGTCTCGACGAAGCGCCGGGTCAGCGGGGCCTGCGGATGGGCGAAGATTTCATCGACGCCGCCGCGTTCGATCAGCCGGCCGTTCTCCAGGACGGCGACGTGGTCGGCGATGCGGGCGATGACGTCCATCTGGTGGGTGATGATCAGGATCGTCAGGCCCAGTTCCTCGTTGATGCGCACCAGGAGTTCGAGAATCTGGGAGGTGGTCAGCGGATCCAGTGCACTGGTCGGTTCATCGCACAGCAGCACCTTCGGGCGGGTGACCAGAGCCCGGGCGATGCCGACGCGTTGGCGCTGTCCGCCGGAGAGCTGGGCGGGGCGGTGGCTGGCGCGATCGGCCAGGCCGACGACCTCGAGGGCCCCGGTCACCCGCTCGTGGATTTCCGCCTTTCCTGTTCCTGCGAGCACCAATGGCATCCCGACATTCTCCGCGACGGTGCGTGAACCGAGCAGGTTGTAGTGCTGGAAGACCATGGAGACCTGACGGCGTAATTCGCGCAGGCCACCGGGGCCGAGGGCGGCGGGTTCCTCACCGAGCACGGTGACGGTGCCGGAGGTGACGCTCTCCAGGCCGTTGGCGGTGCGCAGCAGCGTGGACTTGCCGGCGCCGGAGGTGCCCACGACGCCGTAGACCGAACCGGTGGGCACCTCGAAGGAGATGTCGTCGACGGCGTGGATTGCGTGGGCGCCGTCACCGAAGGTCTTGGTCACGTTCCGGAAGGATACGGCGGTGGTCATTGCGTTCCTTGTTCTCCTTGGCGTGGGGAAGGGATCGGAGGAGGGGTCACTGGGATTCGAAAGGGGAAGACAGGCCCCCGGGGCGGCGGGGGCCTGTCGGCCGGTGGGTGGGCTGTGTCGCGCCGGGTGTTATCCGGTGGAGTCCGGGCGGATCGACTCCGGAACGAACCAGTAGTCGTTCTCGTTCTCACCCTCGAGGAACTCGTGGAACTGGGGATCTCGGTAGGCGTCGGCAACGGCCTGGGCCCACTCGGAGTCGGCGTCCTCGGAGCGGACGACGGCGACGAGGATCAGCTCGGGGCGCAGCTCCTCCTGGAACAGCTGCAGGTTCTGGTCGACCCCGGAGCTGTAGGAGATCGACCCCGGGATGACGCCCCAGTCCAGGTCCTGCAGGCTGCGCGGGATGGTCGCTGAGTCCATGGTCTGGATGTTCAGGTTGCGGGGGTTGTCGGCGATGTCGTTGGCGGTCAGCAGCGCCGGGTCCGCGTCCGGGTTCAGGGTGATCCAGCCGGCGGCGGCGAGCATGTTGTAGGCGCGCGACTGGTTGGAGGCGTCCTGCGGGATGCCCACGGTGTGGCCGTCGGCGACGTCGTCGAGCGAACCGTGGTTGGAGGAATACAATCCGGCCGGCACGGTGGGGATCTCGGTGACGGAGGCCAGGTCGGAACCGGTTTCCTCGTTGAAGACCTCCATGTAGGCGGTGTGCTGGTCGACGTTGATGTCGACGGAGCCCTCCGAGACTGCGACATCGGCCTGCTGCAGATCGGAGAAGTTCGTGTATTCGATGGTGTAACCCTGCTCGGAGAGGATCGGGTCGATGCCGTCCTGGAAGAGTTCGGAGTACGGGCCGGGTGAGGTGCCCACGCGGATGGTGTCCTCCCCGCCCTCCGAGTCACCGCAGGCGACCAGGCCGAGGCTCAGTGCTGCGGCGGCGGCAACCGCCCCGATCGTGCGGAACAATTTCATGGAATATCTCCTCAACACGTCAAAAACTTCAGGGACGATAAGAATTCATAGACAACCCTGACTATGCCATATAGACAGTATGGTCTACGAGGTTTGGGCAGGTGGTGGCCTGAGGGACTGCTTGAGGAAGGGGTGTTGATCCAGCTCACACCCTAAATGTTCGGCTCGGGGCGTGGAGGGGGAAGCGGGTGCTTCCATGCCTCAAATCACCCCCGAACGGGAGGGAGGGCGAAAGGTACGTTCTCCCCACGCTCACAGGGGCCGGCGCGCCCAGGTGCGGGGACGAGTGAGGGAGGGTGCGCCCCGGGATGCTTGTCGACGGCCCGGCCGTCCTGGCCGCCTGCCGACCCGCTGGACCGCTGCATTGCCGTCGATTCATGAAAAATATTGCCCACTCTCCCGGATACAAGGACAATGGGAGCCACGTCACAGCCACCCACTGACTGAAGGTGACACTCATGAGAGCAATGGCGTACCGCGGCCCGTACAAGATCCGGGTCGAGAACAGGGACATCCCCCGCATCGAGCATCCGAACGACGCGATCATCAAGGTCACGATGGCGTCGATCTGCGGCTCCGACCTGCACCTGTACCACG
>CAYSIP010000035.1:0-17590 GCA_964431055.1 uncultured Corynebacterium sp.
TTCGGCATCACCGACCGGCTCACCCATCGCCCGGCCGAGCTCTCCGGCGGGCAGCAGCAGCGCGTGGCCTGCGCCCGGGCGCTCGTCGGCCGCCCCGACATCATCTTCGGCGACGAACCGACCGGCAACCTGGACTCGCGCTCCTCCGGCGAGGTGCTGGGCCTGCTGCGCGCCGCGGTCGACGAGATGGGGCAGACCGTCGTCATCGTCACCCATGAACCGCGGGCAGCCGCCTACGCGGACCGCGTCATCTTCCTCGCCGACGGTCGTTTCGTCCATGAATTGACCAACCCCACGGCTGAGGACATCCTCACCTACCTGACCTCGATGGATGAGTAGGGCATACCCATGTCCTCCCTCCCCACCCTCCGGCGCATCTCCCTGCGCAGCCTGTCCGCCCACCGCCTCCGCCTGTTCCTCACCGCCCTGGCGGTCGTGCTGGGCACCAGTTTCGTGGCCGGCGCGTTCCTGCTGACCGCCACCCTGTCGAAGGCCTTCGACGACATCACCGAGGGCAATTACGACGGCGTCGACGTCGTGCTGAACTCCTCCCCTGAGGTGCCCCTGACCTTCCGGATGAGCGAGGAGATCGCAGGCCGCGCCGACGTCGAAATCACCGACACCGTCGACCAGACGCCCGTCATCATCCTCGACGCCGACGGCGATCCCCTCCAGACCGGCGGCGCCGGTTCCTGGCTGCTGCCCTGGACCCCGCCGGAGGAGGCGGTGTCCCCCGTCCCCTCCATCATCGACGGTGTGGCCCCTGCCGGTCCGGGCGGGGCGGTGCTCAACGAGGCCGCGGCCGAAGCGGCGGGATTGACGGTGGGGGACACCCTGACCGTCATCGACGCCACCGGGCGCCACGAATTCGTTCTCGACGGGCTGACCCGCTTCGAAACGGCCACCGGCGGGTGGGCGGGCCTGCAGATCCCCGACGACCGGTACCGGGAGGGATTCACCGACGGGAGCCACACCGACCGGATCGTCGTGCGCGCCGCCGGCGCGGACGCGGACACGCTGAAACGCGGACTGCAGGCCAGCCTCCCGGGCGTCGACATCGCCACCGGCGAAGAGGCCGCCGCCCAGGAATCCGAGGAGGTCCGCGCCCAGCTGGCCTTCCTCACCTACCTCCTCCTGGTCTTCGGGCTGATCGGCCTGCTGGTGGGCACCTTCATCATCTCCAACACCTTCTCGATGATCGTCGCCCAACGCACCCGCGAATTCGCCCTTCTGCGGGCCATGGGCATGTCACGCGGCCAGCTCAGCGGTTCGATACTCGTCGAGGCGGTGATCATCGCCGTGTTCGGTTCCCTGCTCGGCATCCTCGTCGGCGTCGGGCTGGTGGAGCTGATCACGTGGGCCATGGACGCCGCAGGTTTCGGACTTCCGGACGCGGGACTGGGGATCGACGCCACGAGCGTCCTCGTGCCGCTGGGCGTCGGCATCGTCGTCACCGTGCTCAGCGCCTGGGTGCCTGCGCGCCGGGCCGGGCGGGTGCACCCCGTGCAGGCGATGCGGTCGGGGGACCAGTCCACGGCGGTGCCGCTCCGGGCGCGCACCATCATCGGTGTGGTGCTCCTGGTCGCGGGTCTGGCTGCCACGCTGACGGCCGCGCTGGCCACCGGGTGGTCGACCGGTGACCGCGGGGTGCTCACGGGGGCGGGGACGGTCGGCGTCGTACTCGGTGTGCTCCTGATCGGTGCGGTCATCTCCCGCCAGCTGTTCAGCGCCCGTTTCCGCTTCGGCGGGGCGGTCCCGCTGCTGGCCCGGACGAATCTCTCCCGTAACCCGCGGCGCACGGCCGCCACCGCTTTCGCGCTGACCCTGGGGGTGGCGCTGGTGACGGCCGTGGGCATCCTGGGGGCGTCGATGCAGGCGTCGATCTTCGGTCAAATCGATGAATCCCTGCGCGCCGACGCCGTCGTGTCCGCCGGCTTCGTCACTGCGCAGGGTGTTCCGGACCAGGCGGCCGAGGACCTCCGGGAGGTCGAGGGGGTGGCCGACGTCATGCCCGCCACCTGGGCCCCTGTCGAGATCGACGGACAGGCCACCACTCCCGTCGGGCCGGGCGTGAATCCCGTGCTGGTCACCGATCCGCGGGTGGCCGTGGAGCTCGAGATCGTCGCGGGTGGTTTCGACGACGTGGCGGAGACCTCCGGTGTGGGACTGGACCGCAGCACCGCCGAACGGTCGGGTCTCGGTGTCGGGGACATCGTCACGGTCACCGCCCCGGGCCTCACCGTCCGCGGCGCCGAGGTGCCCGTCCTGGTGGTCTGGGAGGACAACTCGGCCTATGCGCCGGCGGCCGTGAGTGAGGTGACCGCGGTGGAGCTGGTGCCGGACCGCAGCACCTGGTTCACCCAGAACGTGTTCGTCACCTTCGACGAGGACGTCGACGAGGAGGCGGTGCTGGCCGCGGTGACTGAGGAGATGAACGCCTACGGCGTCCTGCAGGTCATGGACCGTCGTCAGTACCGGGACTCCAGCGCGGGCCAGATCGACCAGCTGATGAGCATCATCTACGCGCTGCTGGCCCTCTCGGTGGTCATCGCGGTGCTGGGCATCGTCAACACGCTCGCGCTGTCGATCACGGAACGCACCCGGGAATTCGGGATGTTGCGCGCCGTAGGTACGCAACGGTCCCAGGTGCGGTGGATGATCGCCCTCGAGTCCGTCCAGATCGCCATGCTCGGTGCGGTCGCGGGCGTGATCGTGGGCGTGTGGCTGGGCTGGTGTCTCGTGCGGATCCTCGCCGATCAGGGCATCGACCGCTGGCTCATCCCCTGGGACCAGATCGCCTGGCTGCTACTGGGCGCGGTCGTCGTCGGCGCGGTCGCCGCGGTGTGGCCGGCCCGGCGGGCGGCGGGGACCCGGCCGTTGGCGGCCGTCGACTGAGGTCTGCCTGGGCGGGTCGTCGTGGGCATGACCGGGCCGGCACACGTATGCACAAACGTTAATTTGAAAGCCTTCAGGTGCAGGGCGGCACGTGGTTGAATCAGATGTGTCGGCGCCTTTCGATGCATCCGCCAGACCCGTTGTACCCGCTGTACTCTTCGCCGGCACCCACATCGTGGCCACCCCGGCCTCGACATCGTTCCACAAGGAGAGACATCCATGCTGAAAAAACTGTCTGAGATGGGCATCAGGTCCGATCACATGTATATGGCGGGGTTCGCCTCGATCGGGTTGACCCTCGGGTCCTGGGCCATGTCCGCGAGCAAGCCGAGTGACTCCAAGGCGCAGGCTGACCGCTGGGGACTGTTCGTGGGGGAATGGGCCCCGACGTTTTTCGTTCTCGGGGTGGCCCTGAAGCTTGAGGAGGATTCCCACGCGCTCACCAGCTGAGAACCGGGACGCTTACTGACGCCCACGAGCTCGGGCCTCCCGACCTGGACCGCATCCGCTGAGTCTGTCCCGGACCCCGGGCCAGGTTCGGCAGATGCGGTTTCTGGTTTCCGTCCCGCCCCTCAGGGCACGCGGTGGGTCCAGGTCTTCGTGCCGAACTTCTCCTCGACGAGCCACTCCGCGGACTCGACGTCCTCGGGGCCCAGCCCGGCGGGGACGGCGCCATAGCGTCGGGTGAACTCGTCGACGAGAGTGTCGATGATCTCCTCACGGGAGGCGCCCGTCTGGCGGCGCAGCGGATCGACGCGGCGTTTCGCGCTGCGCAGACCCTTGCTGGAGAGTTTGACCTTGCCCACGCGCAGCACCTCGGTCATCTTGTCGGCGTCGATGTCATAGGACATGGTCACGTGGTGCAGGACCGCGCCCCTGCGCCGTTTCTGCGCGGCCCCGCCGATCTTGCCGCCGGTGGAGGTGATGTCGTTGATCGGCTGGTACCAGGCATCCACGCCATGACGGGCGAGCGCCGCCAACACCCACTGGTCCAGGTAGGCGTAGGAATCCTCGTAGCTGTACCCGGCCACCAGCGAATCGGGCGCGTAGAGGGAGTAGGTGATGCAGTTGCCGCCCTCCATGAACATCGCCCCGCCACCGGAGATGCGGCGGACCACCTCGATGCCGTGCTTCTCGACGCCCGCGGGATCGACCTCGTTGACATAGGACTGGTAGGAGCCGATCACCGTCGCCCTGTCGTCCCACTCCCAGATCCGCAGGGTGGGGCCCCGCTCACCGGAAGCCACCTGGTCGAGCAGCAGCTCGTCGAGAGCGACATTGACGCGCGTCGGCAGGGGACCGGGGCGGAGGATCTCCCAGGAGTGGTCGGTGAAGTCGGTGCCGCCGGTGACCGCGCGGCGTACCGCCACCGCGATGTCGTGGGTGCTGAAACCGTGGAGGGCCACCTTCTCACGGCCGTCGCCGAAGCGGGCCAGCGCGGTGTCGAGACGGCGCCGCAGGCCAGCCGTGTCCTCGGTGACCGGGGCGCCCTCCAGGGCAGGACCCAGGACGTCGAAAGCTTCCTCCGGTTCGAGGAAGAAATCTCCCGAGACCTGGAGGGAGGAGATCACCAGCTCATCGCCGTTGTCTCCATTGTCGCCATTGCGGTCGGTGGTGACGTCCACGACGACCAGTTTGCCGCCGGGAACCTTGAGCTCGAAATGATGGGACATGTCCCCACGGTACGTGCCGGGACCCGCCAGGAGGACACGCGGGAATCGAAATCACTTCCGCGACGTTGTGGGGATAGGTATGAATAGTGGTATGGACCCGAAAGAATCCGACCAACCCCCGAGTACCGGCTTCTCCTTCACCGGCCTGGTGAACCTGCCGGGCCAGGACCCGTCCGATGGCGCGCTCGTCTGCGGCCCGGGCGGTTGCCTGCCCCCTACCTACCCCGCCGCCGGTGGGGCTTCCGGAAGCGGGGAATAGTCCATGGGCAGCATCGCCCTCAACGCGCTTCTCGTCCTCGTATTCGTCATCATCGGCGGAGTCTTCGCCGCCACGGAGATGGCGCTGGTCAGTCTCCGGGAGTCGCAGATCCGACGGATGGAGCGGGGCACCGGCGCCGCCCGCAAGGTGGCCATCCTGGCCCGGGACTCGGGCCTGTTCCTCTCCGCGGTTCAGATCGGCGTGACCTTCGCGGGTTTCTTCTCCTCGGCGTTCGGCGCGTCCACCATCGCCCCACAGATCGCCCCGCTCTTCGAGGGCTGGGGTTTCAGCGAGGGTGCGGCGTCGATCACCGCCCTGGTGGTCATGACGCTGATCGTGTCCTACCTCTCGCTGGTTCTCGGGGAATTGGTGCCCAAACGCATGGCGATGCAGAAGGCCGAGCGCTTCAGTCTCATCGTCGCCCCACCATTGGGGGTCTTCGCCACGCTGATGCGCCCGGTGATCTGGATCGTCAACTCCTCCTCCAACCTGCTGTTGCGCGCCCTCGGTTTCGACCCGACGGCCCGCACCGAGGCGATGACCACCGAGGAGGTGCGTGACATCGTCACCAGCCACGGTGGTTTCGAGCCCTCCGAACGCGAGTTGGTCACCGACGTCTTCGAGGCCGGGGAACGGCTCGTGGGAGAGGT
Source organism: uncultured Corynebacterium sp. (assembly GCA_964431055.1). Lineage (GTDB taxonomy): Bacteria > Actinomycetota > Actinomycetes > Mycobacteriales > Mycobacteriaceae > Corynebacterium. Next base: position 5,478 of record CAYSIP010000035.1, read on the forward strand.
GATGCGCCACCGTTCCGACATGGTCACCTACGAGGCGTCCCAGACCGTCTCGGAGGTCGCCGCGGACGTGAGTGGGCGCCCCTATTCTCGCTACCCGGTCTACGAGGAATCCATCGACGACGTCATCGGCTTCATCCACGTCCGTGACCTGCTGGAGCACGCCGCCACCGACCGGGTTGAGGTGCCCGTCCGTGACCTGGCCCGTTCCATCCTGCAGGTGCCGGGCACCGTCCGGTTGCCGAAGGCCATGGCCCAGATGCGCGCCTCCGGTCATCACATCGCGATCGTCGTCGATGAATACGGCGGCACCGACGGCATGGTCACGCTCGAGGATCTGCTCGAGGAACTCGTCGGCGAGATCTGGGACGAATACGACCGGGAGGAACGACGCGCCGTGATGGCCCTGCACGAGTCCCGTTTCATGGACGCCTCCACCAATCTGGAGGATTTCGCCGAAGCCACCGGGATCACCCTGCCCGACGGCCCCTACGAGACAGTGGCGGGTTGGCTGATCACCCAGCTGGGCCGCCTCGGCAGGGAAGGCGACACCGTGCCCATCCCCGCCTCCTACACCTCGGACCGGGACGACGACGAGAATCCCGGCGTCATCCGCTACCAGCTCGAGATCTCACAGATCGCCGGCAACCGCGTGATGTCGGTGCAGCTGCGCAAGGCCCAGGTGGAGACCGTCGACCCCGGGGACATTCCCGCCCCGGAGCCTGAAACGGGGAGCCCCGACGCCGGTCGCTAGACTGAACGACCATGTACGACACGTCCACGGTGCTCTTCGCTTTCGGGCTCACGCTCTTTGCCGGCCTGGCGACGGGCATCGGGGGACTCATCGCGGTACTGAAGAAGGAACCCGGCCCCCGTTTCCTGGCCGGGGCCCTCGGTCTGTCCACGGGCGTGATGCTCTACGTCTCCTTCATGGAGATCCTCCCCAAGGCCCTCGACGAGCTGACCTCCGTCTGGGGGCAACGCGCCGGCTCCTGGGCGGCGATCGCCGCCTTCTTCGCGGGCATCGCGCTCATCGCGGTCATCGACCGGCTCGTGCCCGAACCGATCAACCCGCATGAACGCGGCATCAGCGAGGATCCGCAGCTGTCCGCCCAGCGTCGCCGCATGATGAAGATGGGGATGTTCACCGCCGCGGCGATCGCCATCCACAACTTTCCCGAGGGATTCGCCACGTTCATCGCGGGTCTGGAGGACACCTCCATCGCCATCCCCGTCGCCGTGGCCATCGCGATCCACAACGTGCCCGAGGGCGTCGCCGTGGCCGTGCCCATCCGGCAGGCCACCGGTTCCCGAGCCAAGGCCCTGGCCTGGTCGACCTTGTCCGGCCTGGCTGAACCGGCCGGCGCCCTCGTCGGTTTCGCGCTGCTCATGCCGTTCATGGGTCCGGTCGCCCTGGGTCTGTCGTTTGCGGCGGTCGGCGGCATCATGGTCTTCATCTGCCTCGACGAGCTGCTGCCCACCGCCGTGGCCACCGGCCGCCACCACACCGCCATCTACGGGCTGATCCTCGGCATGGCGATCATGGCAGTGTCCCTGCTGCTGTTCCTCTGACCCCCGTCGCGCTGTCCGGTGGGGCGACTCAGTGTGCGTCGTGCCCGCCCCGGCCCAGCGCCTTCTTGATCCCCTCGATGACGGCGACGATCACCGCGCCCCAGATCAGGCCGACGATCAGGGAGAAGAACGTGTTCACCACCCAGCCGAGGACACCGCCGCCGACGGCGACCTCGGCGCCGTGGATGAAGTCATAGGGCCAGGTGACGTTGAATTCCGCGAGCCCGACGACCAGGATGTGGCCGCCGACCCAGAGCATGGCGAAGGTGCCGATCACGGAAATCGCCGTGAGCACCTTGGGCATGGCGGTGACCAGGCCGCGGCCGAAACCGGCGCCGGACCCGCCCCGTTCGACCATGTGCAGGCCGATGTCGTCCATCTTCACCAGCAGCGCCACCGCCCCGTAGACCAGGGCGGTGATGCCGATCGCCACGACCACCAGCACCATGGCACGGAAGATCATCGGCTCGGTGGCCACCTCATTGAGGGAGATGACCATGATCTCGGCGGAGAGGATCAGGTCAGTGGTGATCGCCCCTTTGACCAGGGCGTCCTCGGCCCCGGCCCCCTGATCCCTCGCAGGAGTGTCCTTCTTCGCGTGGCCGAGCAACCGACCGAGCACCTTCTCGGCGCCCTCGAAGCACAGGTAGGTGCCGCCGACCATGAGGATGGGGGTCAGCGCCCAGGGCGCGATCCACGACAACAACAGGGCGATGGGCAGGATGATGACGAGCTTGTTGATCAGCGACCCCTTGGTGATCCGCCAGATCATCGGCAATTCGCGCGCCGGGGTCACCCCGGCGACATAGCGCGGGGTCACCGCGGCGTCGTCGACCACCACGCCCGCGGCCTTGACGCTCGTGCGGCCCGCGGCGGCGGCGACGTCGTCGAGGCTGGAGGCTGCGGTGCGCGCGATCAACGCGACGTCGTCGAGAAGTGCTACCAGTCCACCGGCCATAGGGGCCACCTTCCGGTTCGATGATCGGGACAAGGAACTGCCTCGGGCGCGGACGCGAGAGGTGAACGCAACAATAGTCCGGGCGGACCCCGGATGCCGGGAGGCGAACTAGACTCACGTTTCATGAGAATCGCATTCATCGGCGCGGGGGCTGTGGGCGGCTGGTTCGGCGGGCGCCTCGCCGCCGTCGGCCACGACGTCGTGTTCATCGCCCGTGGCGCCACACTGGAGACCCTGGCCGCCGAGGGGGTGCGGCTCAACGACGAACCACCGACGCCGGTGCGGGCCGTGGGGTCCCTGGCGGAGGCGGGGGACTGCGACGTCGTCTTCCTCACCGTCAAGGCCACCACCGGAACGGATATGGCCGAGCTCCTGGCGGGCATCCCGGACCGGGCGCTGGTCGCGGTGACCCAGAACGCGGTCGAGATGCCCGACAGGGTCGCAGAGGTCGTCGGCCCGGACCGCACCCTGCCCGGCGTGGTGCGCGGCTTCTTCCACCACACCGGGCCCGGCCGGGCGGAATTCCACGGCGGCCCCATCTCCCACGTCCTCGGCACCTGGGACGGCCGCGCGGACGCCACCGTCGACGAACTGGCGGACGCGCTCACGAGCGCCGGAATCGAGGCGACCGTGCGCCCCGACATCTGGGTCGAACTGTGGGAGAAGGCCATGTTCGTCACCTGCTTCGGCGCCCTGGGCGCGTGGACGGGCAAGCCGCTGGGGCACCTGCGCACCGTCGAACGAGACCGTCTCGAGGCGATGATGCGCGAGGTGCACGAGGTGGCCGTGGCCCACGGAGTGCACCTGGCCGGGGACACCGTCGACCGCACCATGGCCTTCGCCGACCGGATGCCCGCCGAGGCCACCAGCTCCATGCAGCGTGACCTGGCCGCCGGGGATCCGGGGGAGCTGGATGCGCAGGTCGGGGCGGTGTGCCGGATCGGTGCGTCCCACGGGGTGGCCACGCCCCTGCATTCCCTGCTGTTGGACACGCTGGGGTAGATTATCCAGTCATGACCGCATCCTCGACCGCCCGCGTGAAGACCGACCGGCCGGGACGTTACGGCAGACAACTCGCCTCCCACTTCTCCGCCAAACTCCAGACCACCTGGGACAACGAGTCAGGCCGGGGCCACCTCACCTTCTCTGACGACGCCCGTGGCGGGGTCGGCGAAGTCGACATGGTCGTCGGTGACGGCGTGCTTCTGCTCCACCTGGAATGCGAGGCCGACGCCCTCGACCACCTCGAGCGGGTCGTCGGCGTCCACCTGGTGCGCTTCGGCGCCCGCGACGGACTCGAGGTCTCCTGGCGACGCCCCGGCGGCGTCGAGGGGACCCGGTGGACCGCGGAGGATCTCGGCGACTAAAGTAGCCGCCGCACAACAATCAACCACGGGTGCCCGGTGAAAGACCGGGCTGAGACGCCACGAGACGGCGAACCGTCGAACCTGATTCGGTTAGTACCGACGCTAGGGAGACATACCGTGAATACCGGGTCAACTCTGTCCGCATCCGCCGGAAAACGCGAGCGGAAGCGCTCGTCGTGGCGCGTCATCGACATCGTCATCGCCGCCGTTCTCGGCGTGGCCTGCGGACTAATCTTCTGGCTGTGGAACGGCATCGGCTACGCGGGTTTCACCGCCCTCGACGCCCTGACGCCCGGCTTCGGCGGCCTGACCGCCGGGGTGTGGCTGCTCGGTGGCGTCATCGGAGGCCTCGTGATCCGCAAACCCGGCGCAGCCTTGTTCGTCGAGGTCGTCGCCGCACTCGTGTCCGCCGCCCTGGGCAACCAGTGGGGGATCGAGACCCTCTATTCCGGCCTGGCGCAGGGGCTGGGCGCAGAGCTGGTCTTCGCGGCCTTCCGTTACCGGCGCTTCGGGGTTGGGGTGGCCATGGCCGCCGGCGCCTTCGCCGCGGTGGGGGCCTTCATCCTCGAACTGTTCACCTCAGCGAACATCGCCCGCACGCTGACCTTCAACTCCATCTACCTGACCTGCCTGGTCATCTCTGGCGTGGTGCTGGCAGGACTGCTGGGCCACTGGCTGGTCAGAGCGCTGGCGCGCACGGGGGCACTCGACCGGTTCGCCGCCGGACGCTCCGCATGACGGGGGCGGGCGGCGTCATCCAGGCCCGAGGTTACTCCTGGCGCCACGCCTCCCGGGACGGCTTCGCCCTCACCGACGTCGACCTCGACGTCGCGCCGGGGGAACGCATCCTGCTCACCGGGGACTCGGGCGCCGGAAAATCCACCCTGCTGGCGGCGATCGCCGACCTGCTCGGGGACGAGGAGGACGGCGAATCCCGGGGCGCCATGTCGGTCTCCGGCACCGTCGGCATGGTCCTGCAGGACCCCGACTCTCAGGTCATCGCCTCCCGAGTCGGCGACGACGTCGCCTTCGGTTGCGAGAACCTCGGACTGCCGAGGGAGGAGATCTGGCGCCGGGTGCCCGCCGCCCTGGAGATGGTCGGCCTGAATCTCCCGCTCAACCACCCGACACGCCAGTTGTCGGGCGGGCAGAAACAACGCCTGGTGCTGGCCGGGGTCATCGCCATGGGAGCCCAGATCATCCTGCTCGATGAGCCGACCGCCAACCTCGACCCGGACGGGCGCCGCGAGATCGTGGAGGCAGTCGACCGGGTCGTGTCGCTGACCGATGCAACCCTGATCATCGCCGAACACCGCGCGCACCACTGGGCACCGGTCGTCGACCGGTTCCTGCACCTGGGGTCGGGCGGGCTGGCCGAGATCACCGCCGACGACCTGCCCGCCCCACCGAGCCTGCCGCCCGCCCGCAGGGTGCCAGCCGACACGCCGGTGGTGCTGGAGGCCCGTGACCTGCTCACCGAATGGGGCCCACCGCGCACCCTCACCCTGGCTGCGGGCACCTCCACCGTATTGACCGGGGCCAATGGTTCCGGCAAGTCCACCCTCGCCCTGACACTGGCGGGGTTGGCGAAACCGCGCGGTGGAGTGCTCGACTACGCCCCGTCCCTGCGCCAGGGGTTGCCCGGCCCGGCGCACACCTGGTCCTCGGCGCAGCTGGCCCAGCGCATTGGGGTCGTCTTCCAGGATCCCGAGCACCAGTTCGTGGCCCGCACCGTCGCCGGGGAGATGGCCGTCGGTGGGGGAGACCGGGCGCGCATCGACGAGCTGCTCGAACGGCTGCGCCTGGCGCACCTCACCGAGGCCAATCCCTTCACCCTCTCCGGCGGGGAAAAACGCCGCCTCTCGGTGGCCACCGCCCTGGTCAACGCTCCCGGCCTGCTGATCCTCGACGAGCCGACCTTCGGCCAGGACGACCGCACCTTCGTCGAACTCGTCACCCTCCTGCGCGAACTGGCGGACGAGGGCGTCACCATCGCCTCGATCACCCACGACGAGTCCTTCATCGCCTCCCTCGGCGACCGGGAGGTGACGGTGACGTGAACGTGCTCGCCCGGGTCAACCCCGTCACCCGAATCCTCGCGCTGATACTGCTGACCACCCCGCTGCTGTTGTCCGTGGACCTGGTCTCCGCGACGGTGGCACTGGCCTTCACCGTCGCCGTCGCACCCTTCTGCGGGGTCAGCTGGCCCCGGTTGTTCCGCCGTGGGTGGCCCGTCCTGCTGGCCGCACCCCTGGCCGCCGTACCCATGGCCCTCTACGGGCGGCCCGGCGGGGAGACGTACTTCCACTGGCTGTTCATCAATGTGACGGACAACTCCCTGTCGCTGGCCGCGGCCATCTTCGTCCGTGTGTTCGCCATCGGCCTGCCCGTGATCGTGCTGTCCGCGGAGGTCGACCCCACCGATTTCGGCGACGGCCTGGCCCAGGTGCTGCATCTGCCGGAGCGTTTCGTCATCGGGGCGACCGCCGCGGTGCGGCTGCTCTCCCTTTTCCGCGACGACCTGACCTCTATGCGCCGGGCGCGCCGGGCCCGGGGCATCGCCGATCAGGGACGCATCCGGTACTGGCTGACCCTGGCCTTCGGGCTGCTGGTGCTGGCGCTGCGGCGGGGCTCAAAGCTGGCCACCGCCATGGAGGCCCGCGGATTCGGGCGCGCGGGCAGACGCACCTGGGCGCGGGAATCGAGGCTGCACGCCGTCGACTGGGTGGTCATGGCGGTGGCGCTCGCGGTGTCGGTGGCCGCGATCGCGATGTCCGTCTACACCGGTTCCTTCCGTTTTCTGGGGGTCGCGTGAGCAGGCTGACGGTGTTGGTGGACGGCCCCTCCGGTGCCGGGAAGACGTCCTTCTCCGAGTTGCTCGGTGAGCTCACCGGCATGCGGGTGGTCCACCTCGACGATTTCTATCCCGGCTGGTCCGGCCTGGCGGAGGCCGCCCGGATGGTCGTCGACGACGTGCTCGATCCGCACGCCCCCGGTTACCGACGCTGGGACTGGGAGACGGGTTCCCCGGCCGGGTGGGTGCCGCTGGACCCCGCGGACTCACTCATCGTCGAGGGAGTCGGTGCGGTCACGGCGGCGTCGATCGTCGCGGCCCGCACTCTGGGGGAGGTGCTCACGGTGCGTGTCGACGCCCCGGTGGCCACCCGCCGCGCCCGCGCCCTGGCTCGTGATCCCGGTTACCGCCCCTGGTGGGACATGTGGGCGCGGCAGGAGGCCGAACACTTCGCCGGGCCTGGCAAGGTCGCCGCGGACGTCCAACTACAGTGGTGAGCCGTGACTGTTCTGCGCATCGCCGCCGTCGTGTTCCGCGACCGGGAGGGCCGGGTGCTGTCCGTGCGCAAACGCGGGACGGAGGCATTCATGCTGCCCGGCGGGAAGCTTGAGCCGGGGGAGACCGGGCTGCAGACCGCCGTCCGCGAGGTCCTCGAGGAACTCGGACTGGCGGTGGACCCTCAGCGGTTGGTGAACCTCGGGCGCTTCACCGCCCCGGCCGCCAACGAGCCCGGCTTCGGCGTCGAGTGTGACGTCTTCGTCTCGCCCGGCGCATTGGCGGAGCTACCGCAGGTGCACGACGAGATCGCCGAGGCCCGCTGGTTCCCGGCGGATTCCGTGGACCCACTGCTCGCCCCGCTGAGCCGGGACGTCATCTTCCCGCTGTTGTGACTCCGGTGTGCTGCGGGCGGGTTCGCACCTGACCTGCCGGGCATGGCCATATCGACGTGGTGGTTCCAGCTCCGACCGTTGACCCAGGGATTGGCTGACGGCCAATCCCGGCAGCACCGTGCCGGCGGAGATCCGGGAGAAGATCGAGCAGGCCGGTGGCCCCGCGGGCGCGGGGAAGTGGTGGACGCCGGGAAATATCCGCGATGGCGCGCGCATGCCGGATGAGTCCGTCGATTGGATCGAGGCGTTCGTGAACGAGGAATCGCCCGACGGGCTCTGACCGTTCACGCCCACCTCGACCTACCGGTGTTCCTCCTCGATGCGCACGTATTCCTCGAGCAGTTCCAGACCATGGCGGCCGGACTCCCCTTCGGCGCGCAGGCCCTTCCGCATGGACTCCGCCAGTTCCTCGCCGTGGGGCAGGGGCGGCAGCAGCGGAACGTCCGGATCCGTGAGGGCTTCGATGACCACCGGGCGGTCGGCCGCGAAAGCCTCGTCGAGCACCCGGCTCAGGGCGGAGGGATCCTCCAGCCGCATCCCGTGCAGGCCGAGTGAGTCCGCGTAACCGGCGAAATCGAATTGCGGAACTTCCTGGGAGGCGGGGAAGCGTGGTTCTGATTCGGTCTCGCGCTGTTCCCAACTGACCTCCGCCAGATCGCGGTTGTGCAGCACCAGCATGACGAACCGGGGGTTTTCCCAGCCGTGCCAGCGGTGGGCGACGGTGATCAGCTCGTTGATGCCCAGCATCTGAGTGGCGCCGTCACCGGCCAGCACCACCACCGGCCGGGTGGAGTCGGTCTCTTTGGCCGCCACGGCGTAGGGGACCGCGCACCCCATGGAGGCCAGGGTGCTCGACAGATGGGCCGGCACCGAGGTCGGCAGCGATATCTGGCGCACCCAGTGGTAGACGCCGCTGCCCACGTCGACGGCCAGCTGGGCGTCGCCGGGGATGCGGCGGCCGAATTCGCGCACCACCAGTTCCGGATTCAGCGGTTCGGCCGTCACCTCGGAGCGCAGGCGCGATATCTCGTGCCAGGTCTTCACCTGTTGCTCGACCTCGCCCCGCCATGGGGTGTCCCCGCGCTTGTGCAGGCGTTCCCGCAGGACACGCATGGCTGGCCCGGCGTGGCCAACCAGTCCGACCTCGACGGGGTAGCGGTTGCCGATCATCGACGGATCGATGTCGATCTGCACCGCCCGGGCCTGACCGGGGGCGGGGTAGAACTCCGTCCACGGGTCATTGGAACCGATGATCAACAACGTGTCGCATTCCTGCAGCACGTGGGCGGAGGCGGTGGTGCCCAGGTGCCCCATCGTGCCGGCCACCAGTGGGTGCGACTCGTCCACATAAGGTTTGCCCAGCAGACTCATGGTCACCCCGGCACCCAGGTGCTCGGCCAGCGCGATGAGCTCGTCCTGTGCGTCGCGCATGCCCTGCCCGGCCAGGATGCCGATCTTCTCGCCGGCCTCGATCACCTCGACGGCCGCGGCCAGGTCCTCCTCGCGCGGGCTGATCTCACCGGTGGTCCACCGTGGGGAGGTGACCACCTCACCGTGGGCCTGACCCAGGTCAGGGGCGGGTGCCTGCTGCACGTCGTGCGGCAGGATGACCACCGATGGCTGGGAATTGGCGAGCGCGGAGCGAAACGCCCGGTCGATGACCATGGGCAACTGCTCCGGTGTCGTCACCAGCTGAACGAAAGGTGAGGAGACGTCCGCGAACAGATGCTGCAGGTCGATCTCCTGCTGATAACCCGAACCCAGCATGGAGCGGTGCTGTTGCGCCACCAGTGCCACGACCGGGGCGTGGTCGAGTTTTGCGTCGTAGAGGCCGTTGAGCAGGTGCACCGCACCGGGTCCCTGCGTGGAGGTGACCACGCCGACGGTGCGACCGTACTTCGCCTCGCCCACGGCCATGAAGGCCGCGCCCTCCTCGTGGCGTGCGGAGATGAACTCCGGCCCGTCCCCGGCCCGGCGCAGCGCGCCCAGCAGGGGGTTGTTGCCGTCTCCGGCATAACCGTAGACCCGTTTCACCCCCCAGACACGGAGCCGGTCGACGATCTGATCGGAGGTCGTGTACTGCGGGGTGTCGGACATGGCGTTCCTTTCATGGGGTGGTCCGGGGCGGGGTCAGAGCCTCTCCAGGTCATCCACCGCAGGGCCCTCGAGCAGGGTGCCGTCGGCGGTGAAGCGGGAGCCGTGCAACGGGCAGTCCCAGGACTCCTCGGAGTCGTTCCAGGCCAGGGTGCCGCCCATGTGCGGGCACTTCAGGCTCACGCGGCAGACCTCTCCGTTGACCGTGGCCTCGCCGACCGGGCTCACGCCCTCGCGGCTGACGCTCGCGCCGGTGTCTTCCGTGGTGGAGTCGTCCGGGCCCTCCGCCCCGTCATCCCCGAAGCCGGTCAGGGCCCGGAACATGTTGCCGATCTCCGAGGTGGCCGCCCCGGCCTGCAGCTGCGCGAGCGATTTCGCGGTGCCCAGGGTCGAGGCCGACCCGAAGGTCACCCGCGCGGGACGGTCGACCACGAGGTCCGCCAGCTGATGGGCGGCCGCCGGGGCGGCGGTCGTACCCCACTTGCTGTAGCCGCCCGCGAAGAAGACGAGCCCCTCACCCCAGGACAGGGTCTCCACCAGGGGGATCATGGTCACGGGGTGGAAGTCCTGGGCGGACCAGCCGTGGGTGCGACGTGCACCGGGGAAGTGCTCGCCCGTCCACTCCTCCAGGCTGTCGAGGCGCTCGACGGTGCTGCGGGATTCACCGGTCCGGTGGCCGTAACCGCCGACCAGCAATTTGGTTTCCCCGTCGACCTGGTCGGTGCGCAGCGAGATGCTGGGTGATTCCACGGAGATGAACATCCCGTCCGGGATGGTGGCGCCGGGGGCGGGGTCGAAGGCGCACAGGTAGGAGCGCTGAGGGACCAGCGACATGGTTGCAGCGCGTTTGTCCAGGATCGGGGTGGCGGTGGCCAGCACGACCCGGTCGGCGCTCAGGTTTCCTGCGGAGGTGCTCAGGTCCACCCGCGCAGAGGCTTCGTGGGCCTCCACCTTGGTCACCCTGGCGTGCTCAGTGACGGTGCCACCGGCCTCGACGACCGCCCGACACAGCGCGGAGAGCAGGTCAGAGGGGTTGAACTGGAGCTGGTCCGGCAGCTCGACGGCGGCGTGCACGGGGAAGGGCGTCACCAGGTGGTCGTGGAGGACCACCGGCAGGCCCAGGTTGCGGGCCACCTCGTGTTCCTTCTCGACCTGGCTCACGCCCTTCTCGGTGGACGCGAAGGTGAAGGCGCTGGTGGCGTGAGAGTCCACCCCGTGCTCGCGGCAGAACTCGCGCAGCCAGTCCTGGCCGAAGCGGTTGGCGGCCAGATAGTCGGCGGCCAATTCCTCATTGTGGGTCTTGGCCAGCGTCGAGAGCTGCGTGCCCTGCAGCAAAGTGGCCTTGGCGGTGGTGGCCCCGCTCGCTCCGGCACCGACCTCCCGGGCCTCGAGCACCGCCACGCTGCGGCCCTCGCGGGCCAGGAGCAACGCGGTGATCAGGCCGGTGAAGCCGGCGCCGACGACTGCGACGTCGACGTGTCCGCCCGCCGGGAGAGGAGAGATCTGATTACTGCTGGGCTTGGCCCAGTATCTGTTGCTCATCACTTGTCACCCTCATTGGAGCTGGCTCGGGGGTCGAGGACGACCTTGATGTAGCCGTCCTCCTTCTTCTGGAACTTCTCGTAGGCCTGGGGGGCGTCGTCCAGCGGCACCCGGTGCGTGACCAGGTCCTCGACGCCGAGCGGATCAGCGTCATCCTCGACCAGCGGCAGCAGATCGTCGATCCACTTCTTGACGTTGGCCTGGCCCATCCGCAGCTGGATCTGTTTGTCGAAAAGCGTGAGCATCGGCATGGGACTGGCCTCACCGCCGTAGACGCCGGACAGGGAAACGGTGCCACCCCGTCGGACGAGATCGATGGAGGAGTGCAGAGCCGCCAGGCGGTCGAGTCCGCCGTGCTCCATCATCTTGCGGCCCACGGCGTCGGGGAGCAGGCCGACGGCCTGGTGGGCCGCCTTGCCGATCGGCGAACCGTGGGCCTCCATGCCGACCGCGTCGACGACGCCGTCGGGGCCGCGACCGTCGGTAGCGTCGCGGATGGCCTCATTGGTGTCGTCACCGAAGTCGAAGACCTCGATGTCGTGGCGGGCGGCCATGGTCCGGCGCTCGGGCACGGGGTCGATGCCGAACACGCGGGCACCGAGGTGGCGACCGATGCGGGCGGCCATCTGGCCGATGGGGCCGAGACCGAACACGGCGAGGGAATCCCCCTCGCCGACGTTGGCGTAGGCCACGGCCTGCCAGGCGGTGGGCAGCACGTCACTGAGGAAGAGGTAGCGGTGGTCGGGTAATTCATCACCGACCTTGATGGGGCCGAAATCGGCGTGCGGGACGCGCAGGTACTGGGCCTGCGCACCGGGTACGGAGCCGTAGAGCCGCGAGTAGCCGAACAGTCGCGCGCCGGAGCCGTATTCCCTGACCTGGGTGGTCTCGCACTGGGA
>CAYSIP010000036.1:0-17250 GCA_964431055.1 uncultured Corynebacterium sp.
TGGCGGCATATTATGCGATGGTGCCGGTGCCGTCATCGAGGTGGGCGCGGACGAACCACTGGAACTTCTCCATCTCCGAGGCGTGGGCGATGTAGATGTCCTCGGTGACGGAGTCGAGCTCGCCAGCCTCGCCCATGGACTCGCGCACACCCTCCAGGACCTGAGTGTAGAGGTCGTTGACCTGCTTCAGGTGCTCCTGGGTGGTGGCCTTGTTCTTGGGGTACTCCAGCGGCTTACGGTCCTGGACGTGGCCGACCGGGGTACCGATCGGCTCGCCGCCGAGGGTGGAGATGCGCTCGGCGACCTCATCGGCGAAACCACGGACCAGCTCGATCTGCGGGTCAATCATCTCGTGGACGGCGATGAAGTTCGGACCCACCACGTTCCAGTGCACGTGCTTGAGGATGAGGTGAAGATCGTTGTAGTCGGTGAGGCGCTCCTGCAGGCCATCGATGATCTGCTTGGCGCTGTTCTGGTCGATTCCGGGGACAGTGTAGTTGCTCATGCCACCATCATAGGCGGATTTGAGGAGTCGGCAAGGTTTGGTAGCCTACACTTATTGATCTTGGGGGAGCCTTACCTGGTTCCTATTTGTGTCCGCTGCCACCGCACCCGTGGGCTTCCTCAGTAGTAGAAGGGGAACTGTGACCAGTCCGGATCCCGCTTCTCCAGGAAGGCATCCTTACCCTCCACCGCCTCATCGGTCATATAAGCCAGGCGCGTGGCCTCACCCGCGAAGACCTGCTGGCCCATCAGGCCGTCGTCGGCCAGGTTGAACGCGAATTTCAGCATGCGCTGCGCGGTGGGGGACTTGCCGTTGATCTCACGGGCGACCTGGATGGCCTCGGCCTCCAGCTCGGCGTGGTCGGCGACGATGTTGACCGCGCCCATCTGCTGCATGCGTTCGGCGTCGTAGGTGCGGCCCAGGAAGAAGATCTCGCGGGCGAATTTCTGGCCCACCATCTTCGCCAGGTAGGCCGACCCGTAACCGGCGTCGAAGGAACCGACGTCCGCGTCGGTCTGCTTGAACCGCGCCTCCTGACGGGAGGCGATCGTCAGGTCACAGATCACGTGCAGGGAGTGCCCGCCGCCGGCGGCCCAGCCGTTGACCACCGCGATGACCACCTTCGGCATCGTGCGGATCAGGCGCTGCACCTCGAGGATGTGCAGGCGCCCACCTTCGGCCTTCTCGCGTGCGGCGTCGACGGTCTCGGCGGTCTCACCCTCGGCGTAGCGGTAGCCCGAACGGCCACGGATGCGCTGGTCACCGCCGGAGCAGAACGCCCAGCCCCCGTCCTTCTCGCTCGGGCCGTTGCCGGTCAGCAGCACCACGCCGACGTCCGGGGTGCGGCGCGCGTGATCCAACGCTCGGTAGAGCTCGTCCACGGTGTGCGGGCGGAACGCGTTGCGCACCTCGGGACGGTCGAAGGCGATGCGCACCATGCCGTCCTTGCGCTCGGCGCCGACGTGCCGGTGGTAGGTGATGTCGGTGAGGTCCTCGAAACCTTCGACGGTCCTCCACTGGGAGGCGTCAAAGGGATTGTCTGTGCTGTATGCCATGGCCACCAGCTTAGGGGTGCAAGGTCAGCCCTCCTTCGCCTCCACACCGAGTTCCGCGGCATGCCGGTTGATCGTCCGGGCCAGATCGACGTCGCGGCTGGTCAGGCCATTCACGTCGTGGCTGGAGAGGGTGACGGCGACTGACGGGTAGGTCAGGGTGAGATCGGGGTGGTGGTTGGCGGCCTCCGCGGATTCACCGATGAGGTTGACCAGCTTGAGGCCGGTGGCGAAATTCCCGGTCCCGAACTCGGCGCGGATGGTTTCCTCGACCTGGCGCCACCCGGTCAGCGCGGCGTCCTTGATCTGCTCGGGGGACAGTTTCTGTTTCGGATCGGTCATGTCCCCCATCCTCCGCCACGGCGGCCGGCAATAACACCCCCGTAGGGTGAATCATCCCCCTACGCTGGGACCATGAAGCTCCTGCTGACCTCCTTCGGCCACGACCACATCCCCGAGTTCGTCTCCGGCGCGCTCGCCTACATCCCCGACGCCGCCCGTTCCTTCGCGGATCAGCCCTGGGCCAACACAGAACGCGACATGCTCCGCGGCCAGGGTCTGGACCTGGTCGAGCTGCCGCTGGACTCCACCCCGCCCGAGGAGGTCGACCGGATCCTCGGTGAGGTCGACGGGGTCTACGTCGCCGGCGGGGAGACCTTCGACCTGTTGTATGTCCTGCGCTCCACCGGTGCCGACGAGATCCTCACCCGGCATGTGCGCGCCGGGTTGCCCTTCATCGGCTGCAGCGCCGGATCCGTGGTCGCCGGCCCGGACATCGAGCCCGTCTCCCTGTTGGATTCGCCCGGCATCGCTCCCGAGCTGACCGACTACACCGGCCTCGGCTTCACGGGACACGTGATCCTCCCGCACGCCTCCGGAACGGCTCCGGAGTTCCCCATCGGCGTCTATGCCGACATCGTGCGCGCCTACGGGGAAGAGTCACCGCTGCTCCTCCTCCGTGACGGCCAGGCCCTGCTCGTCGACGGGACCGGCACCCGCCTTATCTAGGGTTGGGGCATGATTCCTTCCCTGGACGACATTCTCGACCGCGCCCACGTCGTGGCCCTGCCGATGGCGGTGCGCTTCCGCGGCGTCGACACGCGCGAGGCCCTGCTCATCGACGGTCCGGCCGGCTGGGGCGAGTTCGCGCCCTTCCTCGAATACGACGCCCGCGAATCCGCCGCCTGGCTCGCCGCCGGCCTCGAGGCCGCGTGGTCCGGCTTTCCGGAACCGCTGCGCGGGCGGGTCGAGGTCAACGCCACCATCCCGGCCGTCGACGCCGCGCAGGTGCCTGAGGTGCTCGAACGCTATCCCGGTTGCCGCACCGTCAAGGTCAAGGTGGCGGAGAAGGGTCAGACGCTCGCCGACGACGTCGCGAGGGTCGCCGCCGTGCGCGAGGCCCGCCCCGGCGCGATCATCCGCGTCGACGCCAACCGCGGCTGGACCGTCGACCAGGCGCTGGAGGCCGCCCGTGCGCTCGGCCCGCTGGACTACCTGGAGCAGCCCTGCCCTTCCGTGGAGGAACTGGCCGAGGTACGACAGAGGCTCATGCGCGCCGGGATATTCGTGCGCGTGGCCGCCGATGAGTCGATCCGGCGTTCCGACGACCCGTACCGCGTCGCCGAGCTGGGCGCCGCCGACGTCGCCGTGGTCAAGGTCGCCCCGCTGGGGGGCGTGCGCCGCCTGCTGGAGATCACCCGTCACCTGCGCGAGCGGCACATGGACATCACGGTCGCCTCGGCGCTGGACACGGCCGTCGGCATGAACGCCGGGCTCGCGGCCGTCGCCGCGCTGCCGCGGTTGAACGACGACGACGAGATGGACGTGCCGCCGGCCGCCGCCGGCCTGGCCACGCAGCGGCTGTTCCTCGAGGACGTCGCCGAGCCCCGCGCGATCGTCGACGGGCACATGACGGTCGATCCGGTGGAGCCGGACCCGGCGCGCTTGTCGACGCTCGCGGCGCCCGCCGGGCGCCGCGACTGGTGGTTCGAGCGGGTCCGCGAAGCCTACGGGTTCCTGGGTCAGGGCAGGACGCCGTAGCTGTTGGCGTAGGTCTTGCCCGGTTTCGGGTGGGTGAATTTCAGGGCCGACCAGACGTCGTCGATGCGCACGGCAGTGCTCTCCACCAGGTTGAAGCCGTAACCGATCGCGATGACCTGCCTGAGGGTCAGGTCGGTGCCGAGCTGACCGCCCTTGGGCCAGGACACCCACAACATTCCGCCGGGGCGCAGGTGCCCGCGCAACTCGGGGAACCGTTCGCGCAACTGTTCCTGCCGAGTGGCGAACAGGTGCAGATAGTCGAACTCGCCGTCGAGCTGCCCGGCCAGTTCGAGGTCGGGCAGGGACATGGCGGCCCGCGCCGATTCCGGGGCGTCGACAAGCAGCGCCCGTGAGCCGGGCCGGACGCCCATCTTCTGTGCCACCGTCCGCGTCGCCATGTGTCTGAGTGTAGTGATCGTGTGAGAGCGCTCACCAGGGGTTGGTTAATGCCGCCATTTAGTTTAAGGTTGTAGTAATCATGACTGAGAACATCACTAACCAGAACCAGCTCGTCCTCGACGAGAACGCCCAAAACCTGCTGTTCCGTGAGGCCCGCACCGCCAACGCCTTCACGGATGAGCCCGTGACCGACGAACAGATCAACGCGATCTTCGACCTCGTCAAGTGGGCGCCCACCGCCATGAACACCCAGCCCCTGCGCGTGGTCGTCGTCCGCTCCGCCGAGGCCAAGGCCCGACTCGTGCCGCACATGGCCGAGGGCAACCAGGCCAAGACCGAGGCCGCCCCGGCCACCGTCCTGCTCGCCGCCGACATCGACTTCCACGATGAGCTGCCGAAGGTCTTCCCGCACGCCGCCGGCATGCGCGACATGTTCGAGGCCGATGAGGCGACCCGCATCGGCATGGCCGAGCTCAACACCGGCCTGCAGGTCGGTTACGCGATCCTCGGCATCCGCGCCGCCGGCCTGGCCGCCGGCCCGATGACCGGTCTCGACGCCGAGGCCCTGTCCAAGGAGTTCTTCCCCGACGGCCGTCACCGCGTGATGGTCGCCATCAACATCGGCAAGTCCGCCGGTGAGGGCACCCACTACGAGCGCCTGCCGCGCCTCAACTTCGACGAGGTCGTCCAGGTCCTCTAAACCTGTCCGTCGGACGGGCACGCTCCCTTTGGGGGCGTGCCCGTTTTGTGTGGTGCGGGTTCCGGCCAGGAGCCCGGGACGGAACTTCGACACCGGGTCCGGGTCACGTGATTTCAACGACGGTTTCTCCCCTTACGGCAGGCGTTCGACCCGGCGAGAATCTGCAGCGCCCCCGCACCCACACCTCAACCCCTCCTACACTCGATCCGTATGACCTACACCGACGACGACATGATCCGGGTCCGCGACGCCAATCTCCACAACCTGAAGCACGTGGACGTCGATCTGCCGCGCAACCAGCTCGTCGCGTTCACGGGGGTCTCAGGTTCGGGCAAATCCTCCCTGGCCTTCGGCACCCTGCACGGGGAGGCGCAGCGCCGGTACCTGGAGTCGGTCGCGCCGTTCGCCAGGCGGCTCATCGGCAGCGCCACGGATCCGCAGGTCCAGTCCATCGCGGGCCTGCCTCCGACCGTGGCCCTCCAGCAGCAGCGTTCCGCGGGCGGGGCCCGATCCTCGGTGGGCACGGTGTCGACGATCTCGAACACCGTGCGCCTGCTGTACTCGCGCACCGGAACGTACCCGGAGAACCTGGGGCACCTGGACTCGGATTCCTTCTCCCCGAACACCACCGCCGGCATGTGCCCGGGCTGCCACGGCACCGGGGTGGTGCACCGGCCCACCGAGGAATCCATGGTCCCGGATCCGGACCTGACGATCAACGACGGCGCGATCAGGGCGTGGCCGGGCGCGTGGGCGGGCAAGAATTTCCGCGACATCCTCGACACCCTCGGTCACCCGATGGACACCCCGTGGCGCGAGATCCCGCAGGAGGACCGTGACTGGATCCTGTTCACCGACGAGCGCCCCGTGGTCACCGTCCACCCGGTGCGCCGGGCCGATCAGGTGGAGAAGACCTATGAGGGCATGTGGCGCTCGGTGGCCTCCTATTTGAACAAGACGCTCGCGGAGACCCAGTCCGACACCCTGCGCAAACGCACCCTGTCCTTCATGGAGTCGAGCACCTGTCCGACCTGTCGGGGACGTCGCCTGAATCCGCGGGCCCTGCAGGTCACCTACCTGAGCCTGCCCATCGATGAGCTGGCCGATCTTCCGCTCGACCGGCTGCAGGAGCAGCTCAGCGGGCGCCTCGGCCAGCTCACCCACGACAACGGGGCCGAGTTGCTCCTGCTGCGCCAGGTCGTGCCCATCCTGACCTCCGCGATCGAGCTGGGCCTGGGCCATCTCAGCCTGGCGCGCCCCACCCGCACCCTCTCACCGGGGGAGTTGCAGCGGTTGCGCCTGGCCTCCCAGCTCACCTCCGGCCTGTTCGGTGTGGCCTATGTCCTCGACGAGCCGTCGGCGGGCCTGCACGCGATTGAGCGGCGCGCCGTCGACAAGCTGATCCGTCGCTTTCTCGACGCGGGCAATTCGGTGCTGCTCGTGGAACATGACATGTCCCTGGTCGCCGGCGCCGACTGGATCGTCGACGTCGGCCCCGCCGCCGGCGAGGGCGGGGGAGAGGTCCTCTACTCCGGGCCCGTCGACGGGTTGACGGGGTCGCCGACCGCCCACGCCCTCACCGCCGGACCGCTGCGCCTGAAGGCGCGCGTCGACGCCCGCGTCCCCTCCGGCACGCTGTCGCTGCACGGCATCCACGCCCGTACCCTCGCCGGCGTGGACCTCGAACTGGGCCTGGGGCAGCTGACGGCGGTCACGGGCGTGTCCGGTTCCGGCAAGTCCACCCTGATCAGCCACGTGCTCGCCGAGGTGCTGCGGGAGCACGCCGCCACCACGGTCGACGACGGTGAGGAGGAGGGGCGTGATCCTGATTCCTGGCAGGTGGACCGCGTGGAGGGCGTCGGGCAGGTCACCCGCCTGGTCCAGATCACCCAGAAGCCCATCGGGCGCACGCCCCGGTCGTGCCTGGCCACCTACACCGGCCTGTTCGACAAGGTGCGCAAACTCTTCGCGGACACGGACGAGGCCAGAAACCGGAACTGGACCGTCTCGAGGTTCTCCTACAACGTCAAGCAGGGTCAGTGCCCCACCTGCAACGGGGAGGGGCAGATCGAGGTGGAACTGGTGTTCCTGCCCGGCTCCTACACCACCTGCCCCGACTGTCGCGGCGCACGCTACAACGCCGAGACCCTCGAGGTGACGTGGCGTGGGCTGACCGTCGCGGACGTGCTGCGCCTGACCGTCGACGAGGCGGCCGAGGTCTTCGCCGACGTTCCGGCCGTCGCCCGCGCCATCCGGGCCCTGCGCGCCGTGGGGCTCGGATACCTGCGGCTGGGGCAGGGCGCCCCGGAACTCTCCGGGGGCGAGGCCCAGCGCATCAAGTTGGCCACCGAGCTGCAGCGCACCCGGCGCGGCCACACCGTCCACCTGCTCGACGAGCCGACGACGGGCCTGCACCCCGCGGATGTCGACAAGCTCTTGACGGAGTTGGAACGGCTCGTCGACGGCGGGGACACCGTGGTCGTCGTCGAACACGACCTGACGACGATCGCGCGCGCCGACCGGGTCATCGACCTCGGGCCGGGGGCGGGCTCCGACGGCGGGCGCATCATCGCCGACGGCACGCCGGCCGAGGTGGCACAGGTGGAGGGGTCGGCGACCGGCCGGGAGCTGACGGACCGGGCCACCTGACTCACTGGACTCCCACAGTTTCGCCGCCTACAGTCAGCCCGGTTCACCAAGGAGGACACCACCGATGAACCCACGCGACAGCGACCACGACGAGACCCGTTTCCTCGGCCGACCCGAGGACCCGCAGCGGCCTCGGCAGTACTTCCCGGGCGAGGGAGACCCGAGCTTCGAGACGCGCTACCAGCAGCCCTACCAGCAGCCCCAGTATCAGGAGCAGCCCTACCAGCAGCCTCCCTCATACGACCCGGCCGCCTACGCCGAGCCGGAGGAGAAGGGCAGCCGCGTGCCCCTGTTGCTGGGCATCCTGCTGGGACTTGCGGCGATCGCCGCGGTCGTGTTCTTCCTCCTGTGGCGTTCCGCGGCCGAGGAGGCCAACCAGCCCCCGCCGCCGCCCGTCACCGAGACGCGGACCTCCACGGAGACGGTGACCGAGACCCGCAGCCTGCTGGACAACCTGCCCACGGAGCTCCCCAGCCAGGTTCCGAGCCTGCCCACCGAGATCCCCACCGAGCTGCCCTCGGACCTGCCGGAGGTGCCGGAATTCGACCTGGACGGCTTCCTCGACCAGTTCCGGTGAGGAGTTGTGACCGGGCGTCCGTAGACTTGTCGGCATGTCGCAACCCGAGTCCATCACCCTGGCCACGGCCGTCGCCGAGCAGTTGTCCCGTCACCTCAGCGACGTCGTGATCTGCCCCGGTTCCCGGAATTCCCCCCTGTCGCTGGCGCTGCTGGCGCGCGAGGACGTCCGCGTCCACGTGCGTCTCGACGAACGCTCCGCCGCCTTCCTGGCGCTCGGGCTCGCCCGGGTGCAGCGCCGCCACGTCGGCGTCGTGACGACCTCGGGCACCGCCGTCGCCAACTGCCTGCCCGCCATGATCGAGGCAGCCCAGTCGCACACCCCGCTCGCGGTGATCTCCGCGGACCGCCCGCGCCGGCTCATCGGCACCGGCGCCAGCCAGACCATCGAACAGCAGGGCATCTTCGGCACCTACGCCCGCACCCGGCAGGTCGATTCGCCCGACGACGTCGCCGCCCTCGCCGAGGAATTCACCACCCGCCGCCAGGTGCACGTCAACGTCGCCTTCGACAGCCCACTCGTCGGTGGGGAACTGCCCGACGCGCCGGGTTCGCGCACCCTGCGGCGCTCCCCGGCGCCGCGGTTCACCGACCATGGCGAGGTGCCGCTGGACCTGACCCGCAACACGGTCGTCATCGCCGGTGACGAGGCGTGGGAGGTCGAGGGTCTGGAGGACGTGCCGACGATCGCCGAGCCCACCGCCCCGTCCCCCTACCGGCCGGTGCACCCCCTGGCGGCCGGGATCTTCCGCCGCGAGCAGGTCAGCGCCAACGACTACGCGGTCGACACCCGCCCCGCCCAGGTGGTGGTGGTCGGACACCCCACCCTGCACCGCGACGTCCTCGCCCTGCTGGTGGACCCGGACGTCGAGGTGGTCACCCTCTCCCGTACCGGCGACTTCACCGACCTGGGCCGCGAGACCGTGCGCGCCACCCGCGTGAAGGCCACCGGCGAGCCGACGAAACAGTGGCTGAAGATCTGCGGGGCGGCCTCAGACCTGGCCGCCGAGGCCGTGCGCGAGACCCTCGACGACGAGGAGCACGGCTTCACCGGCCTGCACGTCGCCGCGGCCGTCGCCGACACCCTCGGCACCGGTGACACCCTGGTGCTGGGCTCCTCCAACCCGGTCCGCGACGCGTCCTTCGTCGGCCTGCCCTACGACGGCGTCGAGACGTTCTCCCCGCGCGGGGCCGCCGGCATTGACGGCACCGTCGCCCAGGCGGTGGGCGTCGCCCTGGCCACCCAGGCCGCCCACCCGGACGAGCCGCGTGCCCCGCGCACCGTCGCCCTCGTCGGTGACGTCACCTTCCTCCACGACATCGGCGGCCTGCTCATCGGCCCCGGTGAACCGCGCCCGGAGAACCTGACCATCGTGGTCGCCAACGACGACGGCGGCGGCATCTTCGAGTCCCTCGAGATCGGCGCGCAACCGTTGCGGCCCTCCTTCGAGCGTGTCTTCGCCACCCCCCATGGGGCTGACCTGGAGTCACTCTGCACCGGTTACGGCGTGAGCTACCGTGCGGCCGACACTCTCCGTGAGCTCCTCGACGCCCTGCTCGACACCGTCGAGGTCTCCTCCGGGTTGACCGTCATCGAGGCCCGCACCACGCGCACCACCCGCCGCGCCCTCCACGAGCAACTCAGGGGGAGGGTCGTCCTGTGAGTCAGCGGGCGATCGTCCCGAACTACACGGCGCCCAGGCTGCGCCGTCGACTCCGTCAGCTGATCCTCGCGCTCACCACCGTCGCCCTGCTCGGCTGCGTCGCCCTGGTCATCGGACCGGCGCTCAATGACCGCGCCATCGCCCAGGACCCGGGCCGGGCTCTGGCGACCGTCACGGCCGTCGGCACGTTCCGCACCACCGTCGTCTACCAGGACGAGGAGGGCATCTACCACTCTCCGTCGACGGGGCTGCTCTATCCGACCGGGCTGGGGGAGGGCCAGCGCGTGTGGGTCTCCTACGCCAAGTCCGATCCGGAGCTGGTGAAGGTGGAGAACCGCGCCTGGACCCTGTCGATCATCCCCGCCCTGAGCGTGGCCGGGGGGATCGCGGTCGTCGCGGGGTTATTCTGGTGGGCGGTCGGCTTCTTCACCCGTCGGGTAGAACGACGGGCCGAGGTAAGTTAACCGACAGTTCGCCGGCGGTCCATCTGGTGATCAGGGCCGCGTAGTTTTGCAAGGAGATGATGTCACGCATGCGAGTAGCGATCGTTGCAGAGTCCTTTCTCCCCAATGTCAACGGTGTGACCAATTCGGTGCTCCGCATCCTGGAGCATCTCCACCGCGAGGGGCACGAGGCACGGGTCATCGCGCCCGGCGCCCGGGACTTCCAGGAGGAGATCCCCGAATACCTCGGCTACGGGATCGTCCGGGTCCCCACCGTCCGGGTCCCGCTCATCGACTCCCTGCCGATCGGGGTCCCGAACCCCACCGTCGCGGAGGAACTACGCGAATTCCAGCCTGACATCATCCACCTGGCCAGTCCCTTCGTCCTCGGCGCGGCCGGCGCCTTCGCCGCCCGCCAACTGCGCATCCCCACGGTGGCCCTCTACCAGACCGACGTCGCCGGATTCGCCACGAAATACCACCTCACGCCGCTGGCGAACGCCGCCTGGGAGTGGACCCGCACCATCCACAACATGTGCCAGATGACCCTGGCGCCGTCATCGTTGACCATCGACGAGCTCGACGCCCACGGCGTCAACAACATCCGCCACTGGGGTCGCGGCGTCGACACGGTCCGCTTCGACCCGGCGAAGCGTTGCCCGCTGCTGCGCCGCGCCTGGGAGCCGACGGGCCGAAAGAAGATCGTCGGTTTCATCGGCCGCCTCGCCTCCGAGAAGGGCGTGCACCGCCTGGTCTCCCTCCACGGGCGCCCGGACGTCCAGCTGGTCATCGTCGGCGACGGCCCCCTGCGCACCCAACTCAAGGAGCAGATGCCCGACGCCATCTTCACCGGTGCGCTCGGCGGCGAGGACCTGGCCCGGGCCTACGCCTCCCTCGACCTGTTCGTCCACGCCGGCGAGTTCGAGACCTTCTGCCAGACCATCCAGGAGGCCCAGGCCTCCGGCGTGCCGACGATCGGCCCCCGCGCCGGTGGCCCCGTCGACCTGATCGAGGAGGGCCACAACGGCCTGCTGCTCGACGTCGACACCTTCACCGCCGACCTGCCCGCCGCCGCCGAATGGCTGCTTGACGACGCCCGCCACGAGCAGCTCCGGAGCAACGCCCGCGCGTCGGTGCGGGACAAGACCTGGGAGGCGCTCTGCGGCCAGTTGATGGGGTACTACCGCGAGGTCATCGAGGAATCCCGTCGAGTGCCGCTGACCTTCTTCGGCCCCCGCCCCGAGCTGCCGTTGTGGGCCGCCCGGGCCCTCGGCGCCCGGGCGGCCCGGGCGCTGCCCTAGACTCGGGGCGTGGCTAAGGCATCCCTGGAGAAGAAACCATTCGACGTCGCGACCATGTTCGACGACGTGGGAGAAAAGTACGACCTCACCAACACCATCCTGTCCTTCGGGCAGGACCGCCGCTGGCGCAGGCGCACCCGGGAACGCCTCAACCTGCAGCCCGGTGAGAAGGTCCTCGACCTCGCCGCCGGCACCGCCGTGTCCACCGTGGAGCTGGCCAAGTCGGGCGCCTGGGCAGTGGCCTGCGACTTCTCCCAGGGAATGCTGGCGGCTGGCCGCGAGCGCGACGTCCCCAAGGTCGTCGGAGACGGCATGCACCTGCCCTTCGCCGACAACACCTTCGACGCCGTGACCATCTCCTACGGCCTCCGCAACATCCACGACCACGAGGCCGCCCTGCGGGAGATGGCGCGCGTGACCCGGCCCGGTGGACGTCTGACCGTCAACGAGTTCTCCACCCCCGTGGTGCCCGTTTTCGGAACGGTGTACAAGGAGTACCTCACGCGCCTGCTGCCCGCGATCGCCCGCGTCGTGTCCTCCAACCCGGCGGCCTACGAATACCTGGCTGATTCCATCCGCGCCTGGCCCGACCAGGAGGGCCTGGCGAACGTGATCAACGCCAACGGGTGGACCGGTTGCGGCTGGCAGAACCTCACCCTCGGCATCGTGGCGATGCACTCGGCGGTCAAGCCGGGTTAATTCAGGGCCGAAAATTTTCCGGGGAGTGCGCAGCTGCGCACTCTTTTTGTTTGTCGGGGTGTTTCTTCCTCCACACACCCGGATTCGGGGCCTCTGGTGACCTGCTCCGGGGTGGAAGACGCGTTTCCTTCTCCGCACGCTCGGCGCTGCCGGGGCACCGGATGCCCGAAGCGTGTGGGGAAAGCACCCGCTGAGGGAAGCCGAGATCGTTACGCGTTCACCGTGGACCACAGCGGCGATCCGGACCGCGCCATCGAGACGCCCCGCCCGGCCGCACGCCACACGCGGGCCAACAGATCCCGGTCCTCGTCCACGATGAGGTTGCCCATCAGTCGGGCGGCGGCGGGCATGAGCACCGCCCCGACGGGTCCGCGCAACCCCAGGGGACCGACGACCGGCAGGAATTTCGGGTAGGTCAGCAGCCGGGCGGCGGTACGCGCCAGCAGGAACGCCTCGCCGTAGTGTTCGCGCAGCAGGTGCGGCCACACGAGCGTCAGGTCCCTGCCTTCGGAGCCGAGCAGTTCAACGGCGAGCTCGGCGGTTTCCAGCCCGTAGTCGATGCCTTCACCGTTCAACGGGTTCACGCAGGCGGCGGCGTCACCGATGAGCATCCAGTTGCGGCCGGCGACATTGGACACGGCGCCACCCATCGGGAGCATCGCCGACGCCACCTCCCGCGGTTCGCCGAGCCCCCATTCCTCACGCTGCTGGGAGGCGTAGAAGTGCAGGAGTTTCTTGGTGTTGACCTTCGCGGGCCGGGAGTCGGTGGACAGGGCGCCGCAGCCGAGGTTCACGTCGCCGTCGCCGAGGGGGAAGATCCAGCCGTAACCGGGTTGGACGATCCCGTCCTCGTCCTTGAGTTCCACATGCGAGTGGATCCATGGCTCGGTGGAGCGGATGGAGGTGCAGTAGGAGCGGGCCGCGATGCCGTAGACCTCACCGCGGTGCCATTCACGCCCGAGCAGTTTGCCGAAGGGGGAGCGCACGCCGTCGGCGACGATGACCCATTTCGGGGCCACCTGCTTGTCGACTCCCGCCTGGCGCACCGTCACCCGCGCCAGGCGTGAACCCTCGAAGTCGACGCCGACGGCCGGCGCGTCCTCCCACAGCACCGCGCCACGTTCGACGGCCGCCTCGACGAGCAGGGCGTCAAAGGCGGTCCGCGGCATCGCCGAGCCGACGGTGCCGAAGTGGCCGTCGGGCCAGGGGGCGGTCACGGAGCCGCCGAATCCGTGCAGCTTGAGACCGTTGTTTGTGTAGTCGCCGGTGACCTGTTCGGCCACGCCGAGGCGGCGCAGCTGGTGAATCGCGCGGGGCGTCAGGCCGTCGCCGCAGGTCTTGTCGCGGGGGAAGGTGGCGGCGTCGACAAGCAGCACGGAGTGGCCCGCCTCGACGGCGTGGACGGCGGCCGCGCTGCCCGAGGGGCCTGCCCCGACCACGAGGACGTCGACATGCTCCAGGTTCTCGCTCACGTCGCCCATTGTGGCAGAAAGGGCGCACCCCACGGACCCCGGGGTACGTCGGGCAGCCACTTTGGACTACGGTTAAGTGCGAGCTTTCGACCCATTTTCCCCCGCCCTGCGGTGGGGGACTGATTGTTGCAAGGACTTCCCACCATGACCCACGGCCCGACCCAACCACCACGTTCCTCCGGGCACGTGGATCTGGGGGACGCCGACCTCAACGAGAGGATCGGCGACGGTCTCGCGGCCGTCGAGAAGTTGTTGCTGGAAGAGCTGTCCAAGGGCGAGCCCTTTCTGGTCGACAAGGTCCTCCATCTCGTGCGGGCCGGCGGAAAGCGATTTCGTCCCATGATGGCGCTCCTGGCCTCGCAGTACGGGCCCAGGGCCGATTCGGAGGACGTGATCAAGGCGGCCGCGGTCGTCGAGATCGTGCACCTGGCCACCCTCTACCACGACGACGTGATGGACGAGGCCGAGCTGCGCCGCGGCGTGCGGTCCGCCAACGCGCGCTGGGGCAACTCCGTCGCGATCCTCTCCGGGGACATCCTGCTGGCCCATGCCTCGCGCATCATGAGCACGCTGGGTGCGGAAACCGTCTTCCATTTCGCGGAGACCTTCGGCGACCTGGTCACCGGACAGATGCGGGAGACCGTCGGCCCCGGCGAATCCGATCCCGTCGAGCACTACATGAAGGTCATCCGCGAGAAGACCGGCGTGCTCATCGCCTCCGCCGGTTACCTCGGGGCGCTGCACGGTGGCGCCAGCGAGGACCACATCGACGCGCTGAAGAAGCTGGGAGAGGCCATCGGCATGGTCTTCCAGATCGTCGACGACATCATCGACATCTTCTCCGACCCGGACGAGTCGGGGAAGATCCCCGGCACTGACCTGCGGGAGGGCGTGTTCACCCTGCCGGTGCTCCACGCGCTCGCCGAGGACACCGACGTGGGCGAGGAACTGCGTGGGTTGCTCACCGGGCCGCTGGGCGACGACGACGCCGCCGTCGAACGGGCCCTCGAACTGCTCGGGCGTTCCGCGGGGCGGGAGAAGGCGCTCGCCGACGTCCACCGCTACCTCGCCGAGGCGGAGGGACAGGTCACGCGTCTGCCCGACAATGAGGTCACCCAGGCCCTGGGGCAGCTCGCCCACTACACCGTCCAACGCGTCGGCTGAATTTCACGCCCCTGAACAGCCGATTTGCGAATCGGCGGGCGCTTCATAGTAAAGTGTTCAACGCACCTGAACGGTGCATGCCAGATTGCCCGAGCGGCCAATGGGAGCGGACTGTAAATCCGCCGGCTTTCGCCTTCGAAGGTTCGAATCCTTCATCTGGCACAGAATGAGACCCACCACCGGAGAGTTTCCCGGCGGTGGGTCTTCTCGTTTCTGTGATAGACCGGACCCATGGTCGACACCAGAATCCTTGTCATGGGGCAGATCGGTCGCGATCTCGTCCTCACCATCGGAGAGTTCCCCGGCGCCGGTGACAGCGCGGACGTTCGGACGCGGGATGAACTCCTGGGCGGTAAGGGAGTCAATCAGGCCGTCGGCATGGTCCAGCTGGGCTCCGCGGTGGACCTTCTGGGGGTCGCGGGCGTTGATCCGACGGGGGAGTGGCTCCTCCGGTCGCTGCGGGACGACGGCATCGGCACGGGCCGGGTCGCGCGCCGCGGAACCAGTGCACTGCTCCTCGATCTGGTCGACGCGGACGGGGACCGTCGGCTCTTCGAGCACGTGCCGGAGGAATCCCTCCTGAACGTCAATGACGTCCGGGCCGCGGCAGACGCCTTCCGCGCCGCCGACGCCGTCTGTCTCCAGCTGCAGCAGCCTGCCCCAGCGCTCCAGGAGGCCGCCCGCCTGGCGACGGGCGCGCGGGCGAGGATCGTGCTCGACGGTGCGGTGAACGGGCCGCAGGGGCGGGAGCTGCTGTCCGTCGCCTCCGTCATCCGCGCCGACGCCCACGAGGCCGGGTTACTCACCGGCGTCGCCATGGTCGACCCCGAGACCGCCCGGGATGAGGCCAGGCGCCTGATCGCCCGGGGGCCGGAGGTGGTCGCCTTCGGTGTCGAGGGGCAGGGCGACGTCGTGGTCTGGGACGGCGGGCACCGATTCTTCCCCTTCGGACAGGGGGCGGCGGATGCGACCGGGGCGGGGGACGCCTTCCTCGCCGGCCTGGTGGTCGGACTGTGCGACGGACGTTCGCCCGAGGCCGCCGGGGAGCTCGCGGTCGCGTGCCGGGATTCGACCGTGCAGCGTATCGGCGGGCGTCCGGACCTCACCGAACTGGCGCCCTGAACAGGGCTCCTCACGGGCCTCGCGCGGGGGCGGGAAAACATGCCTCTAGCTCACGATTTGTGTTCATTAGAGGCATCGGGTTAATCTTTGTGAGGCTTCAACGGAGCGGGTCAGAGAGAAACTGACTCCGAACCCCGAGGCTAGGCCCCCTTAGCTCAGTCGGTAGAGCGTTTCCATGGTAAGGAAAAGGTCGTCAGTTCGATTCTGACAGGGGGCTCTGTTGTTTTTCTCCCGCAGTCACTGGGGTGACCGTGGGGGTGAACGGCCACCAGGCGGTGTAGCTCAGTGGTAGAGCAAGCGACTCATAATCGCTGTGTCGCGGGTTCAATTCCCGCCATCGCTACCGGGTTGAAGATGGTGTTGTCACTGGTGTGAGCCGTGGCCGACGCCGGAAGATCCCGAACTCCCCGGAAGGTCTGATTCCCTCGGGAAAAGACGTTCTGGTAAGGTAGTCCGTGCTGTCATCGAGACGGTGCATCAAGGGGCGTAGTTCAATTGGTAGAGCAACGGTCTCCAAAACCGTAGGTTGCAGGTTCGAGTCCTGTCGCCCCTGCAAAGTTTTCTATCTGAGGAGTGCTGTGAGCGAAGATCAGCCGAACCAGTCGGGTGCCGCGCGTCCGACCGGTAAGCGTCAGCTGGCTGGTGTCAGCACCACCTCCACCACCTCTTACGAGGCCAAGAAGATCGCCAAGCCTGGCCCGGAGAACGAGAAGCCCGGTGGCGGACCCGTGTCCTTCGTGCCGGAGGTCGTCTCCGAGGTGCGCAAGGTCATCTGGCCCACGCCGCGCCAGATGGTCACCTACACGCTGGTGGTCTTCGCCTTTCTCATCATCGTCACCGCACTGGTCTCCGGCGTGGACTTCGTGGTGGGCCTCGGAGTTGAGAAGGTCCTCACGCCTTAGCTAGACTCACCTTCAGTAGTTTTCATCCCGCCGGTCCCACAGGGTCGGCGGGATAATTTATTGCCTCGCCCCGGGTAGGATTGACCACGACATACGGTCTCCGCCTCATCCGTGGCCGAGAGGCAGGCATGACCGACGAACACGTTATGGAGCACACCATGAACGAAGAGAACACCTTCGACCAGGACATCCAGGGAGGTGCCGACGCCGCAGCAGACGCCGACACCGACACCTCGCTGGCCGCCGCCTTCGATGACCCGACCGCCGACGACGCCGTCGAGGCCGTCGACGCCGAGCTGGGCGCCGCCGCGGCCGAGGAGGATGATGGCGACGTCGCGGAGGGCGCCGGCAGCGCTGAGGATGCGTCCGACGCCGCAGAAGCCGTGGAGCAGGACCCCGTCGCCGCCGCCGCGGCCGCCCTGGGTGACACCCAGGAGGAGGACTCTGAGGCCGCCTACAAGAGGCGCCTGCGCGAGTACACCCGCGAGCTGAAGAAGCTGCCGGGCCAGTGGTACATCATCCAGTGCTACTCGGGTTACGAGAACAAGGTGAAGACCAACCT